>JAPKDN010000631.1 GCA_028822575.1 Alphaproteobacteria bacterium
GTTACCGGCGCCTCTCTATTAGTAGATGGAGGCTGGACGATAGGTTAAAAATGGCGTCATCGGACAAACACCTTGTGGAAATCATAGTGCTAAACACACTCAAGCTCTGACTTGGCTCTTTTACTTGACTGACTTCTTCCTTGGCATCTATCGATAAAAGAGAAGGTACAAATGCTCATCTCTTCATTGGCTTCATAAAGAAATTCGTGTCCAAACACGTCGTTAACAAGCCTTAGGTTTACTTTTACAGGCCTTATTAAAAATCATGAAATTTAGCGCGATTACATAAAGTAATTTTAATTTTGTTATAGATAATATGGAAATTTATATTTCCCAGGCTTATTCAAATATCACCTATAAAATCGACAAAATTAAGTAATCTCCATGTACGTATTCGTTTCTTGCCTGACCCAATTCTGCATGGAATTATCTCACCAAATCAAGATCAACATTGGGGAGACCATCGATTATGAGCCTGGACAATATTAAGGCGCTGACCTTCGATACGGGTGGTACGATCCTGGATTGGCATACAGGTTTCAGCACGGCGCTCGCACAAGCGGGTGCCAAGCACGGTTTGGAGAAGGACTGGAGCGCCGCCGCCAACGACCTCCGCCGCAAGTCACTGGGCCGGATACTACGCCTTGGAGAGAATGAGCCAGCAGCAATTAATTTTGACGACTCACACCGTATGGCTTTAGACGAAGTGTGTGCCGAGTATGGCCTCGGCGCTATCACCGAAGAAGAGCGCCGAGCAATTTGGTGGGATTGCGCACATAATCTGCAATGCTGGCCAGATTTTCCGGATACACTGCCAAAACTCCGTGAAAAGTTCATTTGTGCGTCGTTCACGATCCTTAGTTTCAGGATCATTATCGACACTGCACGCAAGAACGGATTGAGCTGGGATGCAGTCATTTCCTGCGAGGCCATCGGGAAGTACAAGATCTTGCCAGAAGCCTATCAGGGCTGCGCCAAGTTTCTGCAGCTCGACGTCAGCGAAATCCTAATGGTGGCCTGCCACAATTTCGACCTCAATGCCGCCAAAGACGTCGGCTTCAAAACCGCCTTCGTGCGGCGGCCCGACGAATGGGGCTCGGAAGGGCCACCCGATCCAGAGCCCAATCCAATCCACGACATCGTCGTCAATAGTTTCCCTGAATTAGCAGAAAAATTAGGAGCTTAAAGCGCAATACCGCTCGGCTGGATATGCTGGCCGGGGGTTAGTTCGTCCCGAGCAGCGCTTCGCGGAACTTTCCCTTATGCCAGGACGCATCGCGGGAGCGGTAGATCGACGCTGCTTTTGTCGGCGCCACCTTGACCAGCACAAAGGACGTGCCATTGCCCTCACTCAGCATCTGAGCGGCTTCGGCCAATTCAGCCTCTTTCGTTACCGTACGCACGTTCGGGATGCAGCCACCTTCGGCCATCTTCGCAATATCGACGCCGCGCCCAGTATGGCTTTCCTGCCAGCCCGTCTCGCCGTAATGCTCGTTATCGACGCAGATGATCGACAGGTTTGGTGGATTAAGCACGCCAACCGACGCCAAGGTGCCTACATTCATCAGCAACTCACCATCACCGGTCACAACCACAACCTTCCGGTCGGGCTGAGCCAATGCAAGGCCTAGACCCATCGCGACGGCGGCGCCCATGGCCCCCGATAAAGTGAAGGCGGCGGTGCTGTCTGCTCCGACGACGCTAAGTACATCGTCCTTACTGCCGGCCAAGCCGGAGATGAAAAGCGTATCGCCGGGATCGCCAATCAAGGACGAGACCGCGTGGCGACGTTCAAGGACACCGTCGGCGACTTTCGTGTCCGGACCGAGCCGAAGACCTGGTTTCGATGACATGTCGTTTCTCCTATCCGCTCGGGAAAGCTTTGGCGCCAAGCAGTTTCTGCGTCAGCAAAACAGCAATGGCGTCATCTGATTGGTACGCCATGGTGCAGGCGGCGCGTGCTGTCGGGATCAGATCCTCTTCACGATCAACAGCTAAACAAGTAATACCAGACGCTTCGAGCACAGGCTGCGTCGACTTACCCATTGCCAATTGCCAGGCATTACCCTCACCAAAATCGCCGCGCATAGAGACGAAAGTCAGGAATGGAAAGCGTCCGTGAGCGACCAGCGAGAAAAAGTTCACGCAATTACCGACACCGCTCGACTGCATCAGCAACACGCTGCGCGCCCCGCCGAGGTGCGCACCGCATTGCAGTGCCACCCCTTCTTCCTCGGTAGTCACAGAGACGGAGTGAACGTCCGGATCGGCGATGGAACGGTTGATCAACTCCCGGTGGCCCGCATCAGGCACATACGAGAATTGCGTCACATCAAATTCATTTTTCAGCAGGTCATAAAGCTCACCCTGCCAGGCTGGCGTTTCGGACATCCAGTCCTCCCAATAATGCTACGGTAAGCACTTATAAGCCTCAGGTGGACTAACAAGGGGCGGTTGAATGCGATAAGGCTCCTAGCTGCTGCGGAATCAAATAATTGCTTTCGCCTGGCGCTATTGATTCAAAAAATATTACCCTTTCGAGTAGCTTTTCGACCAATTCACATTCGTGATAGCCGTTTTTGTCGCCGGCACCTAAATTCACCAATCCCGACAAATAGAAGTCGCCTTAAATTCATAAAGTTGGGACTTAAAATAAGAAAAGGCCGGTCAAAAAATCACACAAATGGAATTTTTAATATTTGCGATAATATTTCTTTATTAAATTTCTTTTAGCCCTTACCCAGATTAGATCGCCCGTGAAGGACATTCTGGTAATCGTTGAGTGAAGGCGCTCGACAAAAATTCACTGGAAGACCTCCCCATTGCGAAAATTCAAC
>JAPKDN010000632.1 GCA_028822575.1 Alphaproteobacteria bacterium
GTCGGATGCGGGAAGACCGTGTGCAACAACTCCACCTCCGTTGTCTCCAGACTTCGGGCGACCGTATAACCCTGAATCATCTCGGTCACCTCAGCCCCGATCATATGGGCGCCCAGCATCTCACCGGTCTTAGCGTCGAAGATGGTCTTGACCAGCCCCTCGGGCTCGCCCAGTGCGATCGCCTTACCGTTGCCCATGAAGGGGAAGCGGCCGACCTTGACCTCGTGGCCCGCTTGCTTCGCCGCCAACTCCGTCATGCCAACGCTGGCTACCTGTGGACGGCAATAGGTACAACCGGGAATATTGCCGGTATCGAGCGGATGCACGTTCTTCAATCCGGCAATCTTCTCGACGCAGATAATCCCCTCATGGCTCGCCTTATGAGCCAACCAGGGCGGACCGACCAGATCACCGATGGCATAGATCCCGGCTTCGCCGGTTTGACACCATTGATCGATCACCACATGGTTGCGGTCGACCTTTATCTTGGTGCCCTCAATGCCTAAGTCCTCGACATTGCCAACAATCCCGACAGCCATAATGACCTTTTGAACCTCAACCACCTGGGACTTGCCGCTAGCCTCGACGGTCACCGCCGCACCCTCGGCCGACGTCTTGACCGAGGCGACCTTGGCGCCAGTCAGCAACTTCATCCCCTGTTTTGTGAAGGCCTTATGGGCGAAGGCGGAGATCTCCTCGTCCTCCACCGGCAGCAGACGGTCCAGCACCTCGACCACTGTCACCTCGGCGCCCATGTCGCGGTAGAAGCTGGCGAACTCCATCCCAATCGCGCCAGAGCCGATCACCAGTAGTGATTTCGGCATCACGTCCGGCACCATGGCCTCGCGATAGGTCCAAACGGTCTTTCCGTCCGGCTCCATTCCCGGCAGAGTCCGCGCCCGGGCACCCGTGGAAAGAATAACGTGCTTGCCGACGAGATCTGCGACCTTTTTGCCGTCCTTCTCGACCAAAAATTTTCGCGCGCCGATTGTCCCACCGTTAAGCTTGCCATGACCATCGAAGACCGCAACCTTATTCTTCTTCAACAGGTGCCCAATACCGCCAGAAAGCTGTTTAGCGACATCGCGCGAACGTTTAACTACTTTCTTAATATCGAACGATATGTCCTTGACACTTAATCCAAAATTATCGAGGTTATGAAGCAGGTGATGGATTTCCGAGGTGCGCAGAAGCGCCTTAGTTGGGATGCATCCCCAGTTCAGGCAGATGCCGCCGAGATGCGTGCGTTCGATCACCGCCGCCTTCATCCCGAGCTGCGCCGCACGGATAGCCGCGACATAGCCACCTGGCCCGCCGCCAACAACGATTAAGTCGAAATTGGTGTCAGCCATGACGCGCCTCCTACAACAGCATCGTTAGCGGGTCTTCGATCAACTTTTTGAACGTCGCCATGAATTGGGCACCGATCGCGCCATCGACGACACGGTGATCCACCGACAAAGTGCAGCTCATCACCGTAGCGATAGCGAGCGCGCCGTCCTTGACCACGGGCCGTTGCTCTCCCGCACCCACCGCCAGGATCGCGCCTTGTGGAGGATTAATAACAGCTGCGAAATCCTTGACCCCAAACATCCCCAGATTAGAGATAGAGAAGGTGCCCCCCTGAAATTCCTCCGGCATTAGCTTGCCATCTCGGGCTCGGGTCGCAAGATCCTTCATTTCCGTCGCGATCTCCGCCAACCCCTTGTTCTGAGCGCCGCGTATCACCGGGGTGATCAAGCCACCCTCGATCGCCACCGCGACGGAGATGTCGACGGAGTGATAAACTCGGGTCTCGGTCTCGGTCCACGACGCGTTCGCCGCCGGCACCTGCTTCAACGCGATCGCCGACGCCCTGATCACCAGATCATTCACCGAGACCTTGCCGTTGGCGAGCTTCTCGTTGAGTTGTTTGCGGGTCGCCAACAACGCGTCGATCTCGCAGTCCACCGTGAGATAGAAATGCGGTGCGAACTGCTTGGACTCGGTCAAGCGCCGGGCGATTACCTTGCGCATAGTGGTATTGGGAGTCGCGTCATAGGACGGCATCCCCGGCACGTCGGCGCATGGGACAGCGGCGGGAAGTGCGGCGGGCGCGTTAACCTGAGTGGCGCCGGACGCACGGACACCCCCGGCGATCACCGCCTTTACATCCGCCTTCACGATACGACCGTTCGGGCCACTACCAAAAACCGTGGAGATGTCAACACCGGCCTGCTCGGCCATGCGTCGAGCGAGCGGGCTGGCGAAGACACGACCTCCCGGAGAGTTCACACCGGCGATCGCCATAGCTGCGGCGGGCCGGGCGGCAACAGGCGCCAGCGTTGCGGGAGCAACCAGAGCAGGTACCACTGGCGAAGGAGCGGGCGCGAGAGCGGCCATGCCCATATCGGCGGCGCTTTCCCCTTCTTCCAACATGATCGCAATCGGCGTGTTCACCGCGACATTCTCTGTCCCCGCCTCGATAAGGATCTTGCCAAGTACACCCTCGTCTATCGCTTCGACCTCCATGGTCGCCTTATCGGTCTCGATCTCCGCGATCACGTCACCGGGCGCAATGGCGTCGCCTTCGTTCTTGAGCCAGGCAGCAACCTTTCCCTCGGTCATGGTCGGCGACAGCGCGGGCATCAAAATTTGAATGGTCATGACTATTCCCCTCAGCCGCGATAGCAGACGGCCTTTGCCGCCTCGACGATGGTCGCCACCTGCGGCAGCGCCAGCTTCTCTAGATTAGCGGCATAAGGCATCGGCACATCCTCGCCGGCGACACGCTTTACCGGCGCGTCCAGATAGTCAAAAGCTTGGTCCATCACCA
>JAPKDN010000633.1 GCA_028822575.1 Alphaproteobacteria bacterium
GTGGCGGCGTTTTAAGGCCCCGCAGAAGTCTCCTCCCATTTTGGCTAACTTGGGAAAGACTGGCATGCACACGGGTCTTGTAGGCCCGTTTTCGCCGCTCTTTTTATAGCCGGACAAACCCGATAAGCCGCTGGACGATGCTGGTCTGCATCCTCGCCGATTCCGCTGCCGCCAGAACTCGGGCCTAGGGGATGGTGCCCCCTCGCTTTTTCAGGCGATCCGCGCGAACATGAGCCGAGAGAAAGCTGAGAATCCATTCGACTAAGAGTTGAACCCCACATGGGTGCGATGACCCTTTGGTTCTCGCCGATTGGCAGGAAAGGCTGGTGAAATTCTTGGACCGACGTCGCTTGCGCTTACATCCTCAAAAGACTGAAATCAGAGAAACGACCAAGCCAGCGGTATTTCTTGGATACGAAATGTCGCCCGGTAAGAGGCGATTACCGGAAGATAATATAAGGCGTTTCCGAAACCGATTGCGTGGCCTGCGTGATCGATGGCGGGCGGGTATGGTGGTCCGGCAACACCTCCACGAACCATTGCACGCGCGTGGCCGAGGCTGGCGCGGACCAGCCGATCGAGAGAGCCAAACAGCAGGCGATCGCGAAAAGAATTATCGTGCGCGGCAGGACGAACCTCCTATCCCAAACCCATTGGGAACCGGGAATATATGGTACATGTTCGGGAAAGACGAGTTATCTGGGAGTTTGGCTTGGCATTCGTCAAATTGATTGTCGCCGCGGCCGTGGTCTACGGCGTATTTGTTGGCTATCTGTACACCATTCAGCGGCGCATCCTCTTCGTTCCCGGTACCTTGCCTCCGGATCGAATTGAGGCCGGCGTACCCGATATGCGCGAGGTTGATCTGGTCACCGAGGATGGATTGACATTACGGTCCTGGTATCGCCCGGCGGATCCGGGTTGCCCGACACTCGTTTATTTTCAAGGCAATGCCGGAACGATCGCGGGACGAGGGTTTAAGGCCAGGGCATTTCTGGACCGAGGGTTGGGCGTGCTGCTGGTTGGGCACCGTGGATTTGGCGGCAATCCAGGCCATCCAAGCGAGATAGGATTGATCACCGACGGCCGCGCCGCTCTGAATTTCCTAGCGTCAGAGACTGTCGGACCGGGGGATGTCGTCCTCTACGGTGAATCCCTTGGAAGCGGTGTCGCGGTAGCTCTGGCGGCGGATGCCGAGATTCCCGTCGGCGCGGTTATATTGGAAGCCCCCTACACCTCGATCGTCGAGATCGCGGCGACCCGCTATTGGTTTGTCCCGGTGGCGATGTTGCTTAAGGATCGTTTCGACTCACTGTCTCGCATTTCAGGTGTCCGGGCACCGGTTCTGATTTTGCATGGCGAGGACGATAAGGTGATCAATGTCGATCAGGGGCGCCGGCTCCACGAAGCCGCTGTTGAACCGAGGCGCCTGCATCTGTTCGAGCAAGGCCGCCATTCCGATCTCTACGAACACGGCGCCGCCGAGGTCATAGAGGCCTTTCTCGATGAGATGTGGGATATTTCACACGCGCACAAGGCTCCTTTGTTTGGTCCTTGATAATCGGATGCGGCATAATTATCTTGTCGAGGGACGGAAAGCGCCGAATTGGAAATGAACCATGGCAGGGATCTCGGCGAGCCTTAATACCGCTTTAAGCGCGATAACCGCGAATAGCCGTTTTTTTCGATCCACCGCGAACAATGTCGCGAATCTCGAGACGGATGGTTTTCGCGCCGAGCAAGCTAGGTTCGATGCCCGCGCTCCGGCCGGGACCGAGTTTCGCGGGCTGATGGATGACGGTGCCGTTCTCGGCGCTTCAAGCGTGGACGGTTCGGAAGATACTGGCTCCGAATTAACCCGCTCCAACGTTGACGTAACAAGAGAGATTACCAATTTAGTGATTGGCTCGAACGCGTACACAGCGGCGATACGTGTTGCCGAGGCCGCCGACGAATTGCTTGAGGCGACCATCGACATCAAGAGTTAGCGCGGGTAAAACCAACCCAATGCGTCCCCTTTCAGCTTACTCGAATTTCCCTGCAAAGCCGTCGAGAACCGGTGATTGACGGCGCCTCGGCGACCCTGGTCGGCTCGCCGCCATGGCCGAGCAGGAACTCACGAAACGCGGCCACGCAGGCCTTACCCTTTCCCGGCACAACGAAGATGACCGGCTTGTCCCGGCGATCCATGTCGATGAACACGGTAACGTAATTGTGGCCGCGCTTGGAAGCGGTCTCGTCAAGGCCGACCGCGCGTAGGATGAGCTGTTTGTTCAGCAAAGGGTCACCTCGTGGATCGCCCACGCTAAGCACGCAAATACGTGGCGGTTGCGCCACGCGATCTTCAAGAGTGGGTGGTTTGATCCCACCTTGGAGCCTGGCGAGCCCCCTGTTCGCGCCGTGTTCTCCGCGGCGGTTCTTGGAACGACAGGCCCAGGTTCCTCCGTTCCTCGAATCGCGTCAGGTACGGGTCCGACGATCGGATCTTCAGCGACGGCTTCCGTGTTGCCCGGACGCTCCCGCGTTAGCGGGGGCTTATCCTTTGCCCATTTTTAGTTTTACCCTTGGGGTCCAGGGGCGCAGCCTCTGGTCAATTCAATTGAGTAGCATCGACGGTATCTGCAGAATTTTCGGGTTTTGTTCACGCCTAGACCTAGGATTTGCTTCGTCATGTGTTCAACACCTTGATGTTGCATCCACATGTTATCCGGCACGGGCCCTTTCGGGAGCATCAGCCTCGGTCGCCCACCGGATCGTGATCGGCTGATCCGCGGCCACCTCGACGGTACGGTCAATCTCACGCCAACCGGCTCG
>JAPKDN010000634.1 GCA_028822575.1 Alphaproteobacteria bacterium
CGATGTTGATGAGATATTAGGGCATCACCATAGCAGCCGTTCACAGGTTGCTTCGACGAGATGGCGGGCTAGAGCGGCGCGGTGCGTAACGCCTGTCTCGCGGTTGACAAATGGTTGGTGGAGACCTGCTCGAGCCTTTTGGAGCGGCAGCGCCGGGAGGTGGAACCGTTATTTATGCGGACCCGCATCACCTTCGCGATCAATGGCGAGGGTAGTGACCCCGAACGGATCATCGACGCGGACGAATGGGATCGGATGTCTCGGGGCCTGGAGCAGCGGGCCAAGGCCTTGAAGCATTTTCTGGCCGACACCTACGCCGAGCGAGGCATGATGCGGGCCGGTATGATCGACATGATGCGGGTCAGCGCGGATGAATTTTATGTGCTCTAAGACGACGCCAGAACTGCGTCGGGAATTTACAACAGCGGCTATTACGAGCGGCACTTACCGCGCCGAGCATAAATACGGCACTCCGGTCCTGAACCTTAGACTGACCTAGGCCTCGTCGGCGGAGGATGCGGTGAAGGCGTGCCTTGTTTCTATGGATTCAACCCTGCGCAATAACCTGTCGGTGGGCCTACCGGTGGATTTTCTGATCTATAGCCGGCATGCTCTGAAAGTCGGCGTGCGTCATCGTTTGGACGAGAACGGTCCGTATTTTACCAATCGTAAGGGACGCTGGTCTTAGGGTCTCAGGGATGCCTATCAATCAATCAAGGCGCCGAACTGGCTCAAGGGCATTTGAAGCCGGGTCGCCAATGCCCCCAATGGGCTCATACTCTTTATACTTTTCCTCGTTTAAGGCATCATGCCAACCTGTCTTAGGGAGGAAACATAATGCTTGGAAAACTAACACTACTCGCCGCTGCCGGCATGCTCACCGCGAGCCCGGCATTAGCCGCTGATAAAGTAAAAATTGGCTTCGTGACGACCCTTACCACACCTGCCGGCGTAATCGGCAAGGACGTGGTCGACGCGGTCAATCTCGCCATGAAGGATATAGATGGCAAGATGGGCGGTCTGCCCGTCGATCTGATCATCGAGGATGACGGCTTCAAGCCGGCGATCGGTAAACAGAAGACCGACAAGCTCGTCAAGCAGGATAATGTCGATTTCGTTGCCGGCTATCTTTGGTCCCACGTGCTGCTTGCCTCGCGCAAGTCAGCCTTGGACGCTGGAAAATTCCTGATCAGCGCCAATGCTGGTCCCTCGCAGATTGCCGGTAAACTATGCCACAAGAATTTTTTCTCCACCTCCTGGCAAAATGACCAGACGCCGATGGCGATGGGCGAGGTGTTGAATCAAAAGGGTGTTAAGTCTCTTTATGTGATGGCGCCGAACTATGCCGCTGGCAAGAACATGGTTGCCGGTGTCGAACGCACTTTCAAAGGCAAGATCGTCGGCAAGGATCTGACTAAATGGGGCAAGGACGCTCAGCTCGACTTCTCCGCCGAGTTGGCCAAGGCCAAGGCCTCGGGTGCCGAGGGGATCTTCATTTTCTATCCCGGCAAGGCGGGAGGCGCGTTTATCAAGCAGTATGCGCAAGCCGGCCTGAGGGGAAAGATCCCGCTTTATTCGGTGTTCACCGTCGATTCGATAGCGTTGCCCAAGCTGCAGAAGGCTAATATGGCTGGAGTCATGGGTTCTGTGATGACCCAGTTTTGGGCCCCTGATCTCGACACGCCACAGAACAAGAAATTCGTGTCTGGTTTCAAGGAGGCCTATGGGCGCTACCCCTCATTCTATGCCGCCCAGGCCTATGACTCGATCTTTCTGATCAAAAGTGCGGTCGAGGCGGTCGGGGGAGATCTGACAAATATGGACGGCATGCGCGCCGCCATGGCGGCGGCGACCTTCCCGTCAGTGCGCGGCGAGTTCGCATACGGAAACAACCATTTCCCGATCCAGGACTTCTACTCTCGTGAAGTAGTCGCCGACGCTGATGGAGTCTGGACGACCGCGGTACGCAAGGTGATCCTAAAAAAACATCAGGACCCCTATGCCACGGACTGCAAGATGTAAGCTGTTAAAATGAACAATCACGGGGCGGGATTATTGCTGATCCCGCCCTTTTTTTATCTGGAGTGCGTGATTGCGCGACACTGTTCCGGACGGAGGAGAATCGAACGGGAATGACCAATGACACCGCGGGATAGTGACCTTTCTATTCACGGATATCGAGCGATCCGCCCGCCACTGGGATCAGAGCGCCGAGCCCATACGCCAAGGATTGGGTATGCATGGCCGGTTGTTGTATCAGGTAAGCCAGGACTATGGCGGTTGGGAGTTCAAACATACCGGCGATGGCGTCATCGCCGCTTCGACGCCTCAAGCGATCGTCGAAGCGGCGACCGCGGCTCAACGGGACCTCACTTTACCACCCCGTTTGGGTGTGAGCACGGGTGAGGTGGCGGCCCGTGACGACGATTATTTCAGCCCGGCCTTTAACCACGAAGATTGGGCGATTTCCGCTGGTCACGGTGGTCAAATCTTTGTCACCAATGCTACACTGTCTATAGCTGGACCACTGAGCTGGTTGAGGTGGACCGTTCGTGCCGGCATCCCAGACTTGCGGTTTTGTTGACCTGGGCGTGCAGCAACGTTTGAGTGCTGGCTGATCTGGTGGCGACCAAGGTTTATGGTCCTGAGGCAGTCTAGCCAGTTGTTGACTCGGATATCGATTCTTGGGTCGGGGCTTTCATGAGTTTGGCTCAGGTCGCCGCCTATGAGGGCGAGCTTGACAAGGCCATTGAGTATATCAGCGCGGGTGTCGCGCGGCCCTCGGACGTAATTGACTATTTCTGCCTCGCCT
>JAPKDN010000635.1 GCA_028822575.1 Alphaproteobacteria bacterium
GCGTTTCGTCGCCATAGCCAGCCATCTGTCGTCCGATGAGGTCGATTATATCCTCACGGATTCGGGTGCAAGTGTTCTGGTCACCTCGAAATTCATGTCGGGAACGATCGCACGGGCGCGAATGGAAGGGGTTTCGGAGACAAATCGTTTCATGCTTGATGGCGCCGAACCGGGCTTTGTCGCGATCGAGCCGGTGCTGGCCCGCGAGCAATCCTCGCCGATCCCGGATCAGGCTGAGGGCGTGGAGATGCTATACTCGTCCGGGACGACAGGGCGTCCCAAAGGCATCTTGAAAGCCATGCCGACCGGTGAGTTTGGAATACCGGCGCCCGGATACCGGCTTACCTCCAAGATCTACTCCATTGATGAGCATTCGGTTTATCTATCAACGGCGCCGCTATACCACGCGGCGCCGTTGATGTTCTCCATGCGTTGTCTGCGCTATGGAGCCACCGTAGTGATCATGGAGAAATTCGACGCTGAGCAGGCCCTGCGCTTGATAGAAACGCACCGGGTAACCCATAGCCAATGGGTCCCGACTATGTTCGTCCGTATGCTCCGTTTGCCAGAGGAAACCCGATGGAGCGCCGATCTTTCAAGCCTACGGTATGTCATCCACGCCGCCGCGCCCTGCCCAATCGAGGTAAAACGGCGGATGATCGACTGGCTAGGTCCCATCCTCTGGGAATATTACGGTGGCTCGGAAGGCAATGGGCTGACGGTGCTTGATTGCGATGAATGGCTGTCGCATCCGGGCTCGGTTGGTTCGGCTAAGATTGGCCGGATCAGGATTTGTGGCGCCGATGGGGAGGAGCTTGGGGTCGGTGGGGAGGGGACGGTGTATTTTTCTGATGGGCCTGTCTTTGAGTACCATAACGATCCGGATAAGACGTGCGAGGCGCATAATCGCTATGGCTGGAGTACGCTTGGTGACATCGGCTATGTAGATGACGAAGGCTACCTCTATCTGACCGACCGCAAGGCCAACATGATCATTTCTGGCGGCGTCAATATCTATCCACAAGAGGCAGAAAATCTTTTGCTCTCGCATCCTGATGTCATAGACGCCGCCGTCTTTGGTGTGCCGAATGAGGAGTTTGGTGAGGAAGTAAAAGCGGTGGTTCATCCCGTTGACATGACGATGGCCGGCCCTGAACTCGAGGCTGTGCTAATTGCGTTTTGTCGTGATTCGCTTAGCCATTTAAAATGTCCCCGATCCGTGGACTTTAACAATGACCTGCCGCGCCGGGAAAATGGTAAGCTCTATAAACGCTTGCTGAAGGATCAGTACTGGGAGGCTAATCGCCAAGGTGCGACGGTTAAGGCGCACCAACACCGCGGCTAATCGGCGTATTTCCACATCCCTAGCTTCTCCCGGCGGGCGAGGTCTTCATCCTCGCGGTAAACCGCGCCGGACTTATCCGGCACCGCCCAGCCATTGCGGACGACGCTCTCGCTAAGATTGGTTCCATCGGCGAAACAGCGAGCATGGTAGGCGCCGACCCTCAGACAGCGCACGGTTTGGCCCTGCGCGAGATCCACCAGGTGCTTGCGCGCCGCCGCGCCGCAAAGCCAAGGCAGGGAGCCCCGCTTACATTTCTGCCGAGCGCTTGGAACGACCAGGCCGTGGAGTTTGATCACTTTGTCGTCGATTTGAATGGTGCCTGCGTCAATCACCGCGGCAACACCTTCGATTATGTCATCATCTCCAGCATGGGCATGATGAACGAGAGTGGATGATTCGGAGACCAATAACAGGCCGAAAACCACCCAGGCGAAAATCCGATTGCAAATCATTCGAAAATTTTAGCCAAAAACTTAGAAAACATCAAATTGCATCAAGTTAACGGCGCTTAAGTCTCGCGTTGAAGCTCGACGTCTGGAGCCGCCGGGCAAACTTGCGCTCAGTGCACCGTATAGCGCCGTTTCCCGGCGGACCAGTTTTCGATCATCCAATCAAGCGGCAGGATATTGCGATGCAAACTCCAATATTCTCTGTGGATGCGCAACAGGCCATCAAGCGTTACACCACCCAAGACCGCACGTAACGCTAGCAATGGGAGCGCGAGGACCGTAATTTTAGCTCGCATGCTTATGCCTGGGTCTTTTTCGGGACGGTGGGACGAAATTCCATCAGCGGATTAACGAGGCAAACGTCTATCCTTGACCCGGCGTGATAAGAACGGGGCATGGCTTTCCTCACGTCAGCCGTCGACGGTGGAAAAACACAAGATGCAAGGCCATGGTTTCAGACGGTCGCGGCAATAAAATCGGCCATGATTCCAGATTCTTCCATCAACGCGACCGCGTTCTGGCCTCGGGTAAAGCCGGTTTCCACCAACAGGGATTTGATCCCTGCGGCGTGAGCACCAAGAACATCTGTATGTACCGTGTCTCCGACCGCGATAATTCGGTCTCGCTGGATAGGATCGAGGCCGCTCAGGGCAATGTCGTAGATATCGGGGAAAGGCTTGCCGAGAAACACCGGCTCGACCGATGTAGCGTCGGCCAGCAGATGGGCGGACCAGCCTGGCTCGATCGACAGAGTGTCCGGATAGGGGGCGGTCAGATCGGGGTTGCACACGATTACTGGGCGCGGTTCGCGGGTCATTGAATCGGTCAGGCGTTCCTGATCCCGCTTACACCATTTGCCGCCGTCCAGGAAGACAACGCCTCCCACTTGATCAACCCGGTCGATGCCGCTTCCGGTAAGCGGAGTCATGGGGGACGTCAGTATCGATTCGGGGAGAGGGGCCAGGCCAATCACTCCCCAAGCACGCTGGATTGGGTGCGCGGCCAAGGTCCGCT
>JAPKDN010000636.1 GCA_028822575.1 Alphaproteobacteria bacterium
ACCATGGCTGCGCGCCAAGATCATCACATTTTCAAGATACATCCCAAAATCCAGCCAACTCCCTATCATCAAGTCTCGATGGATCGCGAATATTAAGCCCACGGGGGCATCGAAAAACGTGAGATTTCGATCATGCTGCGCCTTGGTTTTGTCAAAATCGCCTTTTTCGATTCCAAGGAGCCCGTAGAGGTCCCAGCCGACCTTGCGGCGACGCGCTCTATAGGGATCGAAAAATTTTGGCGGGTAATAGGGAAACTCGGATTCCTTGACCACATCGGGATCATTCGTGGCGGCCATCAACCCTGTGGTAAGGCGCTCGAGCGCCGGTCCAGTCAGCGCATGGCACAGCCAGGGCTGCATATTTGTGCCGCTTGGTGCCCTGCCCGCCAGATACAGAATACGCTCGATGGTCTCCATGGGGACCGTAGTGGGTAGGAAACCGCGCAAGGAACGGCGCTGAGAAATGAGTTCCTCGGTTGGATTGAGGTCTTCGTATCCGGTTTCAATATAAGGGGCATCGGTCATGGCGGAAGCAATCCAAGAATTGATGACGGATGTAATCTCAGCAAAACTGCGGGCCTGTCTATAGGGATTTGAGTGATAGCATGCCGGTGATTATTCAATGCCATTGCCTCGAAAGAACATTGGCGGAAAGGGCCTGATGGCTCAGCCGGCATTGTGTTCTGATCAAAAAATGTGTTCACCAGCATTGATCACGCATGGTATCCCAAGAGCTGACATCACGAATTTTCCCAGGACCAGAAACATGCTTGCGCTGCCGGCAACGGTCGATGACACGCTCCATCTTTTGGGTGACGGCAACTATGTGTCCGATCAATCCCTCGCGACCGCCTTGCATTTGGCGTTGGCGCTTCAGAGACCTTTGTTTCTGGAGGGCGAAGCCGGTGTCGGCAAAACCGAAATCGCCAAGGTGCTGGCCAAAACCTTGAAGCGCCCGTTGATCCGTCTGCAGTGTTACGAGGGGTTGGATGTTTCGTCCGCGGTCTATGAATGGAACTATTCGCGCCAGATGCTGGAGATCCGCTTGGCTGAGGCCGCCGGCGGCGCGGACCGCTCGAAATTGGCAACGGATCTGTTCTCCCGCGATTTCCTGATTGAGCGGCCCCTACTTCAGGCCCTGCGTTCCGGCGAGGACGGGGCGCCGGTCCTGTTAATTGACGAGTTGGACCGCACCGATGAGCCCTTCGAGGCTTATCTCCTGGAGGTTCTGTCCGATTATCAGGTGACCATCCCCGAGATTGGCGCAATCAAGGCGGAGACCCCGCCTATAGTGATTATTACCTCGAACCGAACACGCGAGATCCATGACGCGCTAAAGCGGCGGTGTTTCTATTACTGGGTTGATTACCCCAGCGCCGAACGCGAGATGGAAATTCTGCGTCTCAAAGCACCAAACGCTCCGGAATCACTTAGCCGGCAGGTCGTCGGTTTCGTCCATAAACTGCGTAAAATGGATCTGTTCAAGCAACCCGGCGTGGCGGAAACCATCGACTGGGTCCACGCCTTGGTTCAGCTTGACCATTTGGCTCTTGACCCGGCCGCGGTCGATAATACCCTCGGCGTGTTACTGAAGTATCAGGATGACATCGCCAAGATCCAAGGCAGCGAAGCGAATAAGCTGTTGACCGAAGTGCGCACGGAGCTTTCGATGGCGGGCGGGGTCTGATCGAGAGGCCCCATGAACGAGCTCTCCCCCCCTCTTCCCTGTGACGACGGTGACGACGGGAAACTGGTTGATAACATCCTGTTTTTCGCTCGGGTACTGCGCGCCGCCGGGTTGCCGGTAGGACCCGGCACCGTGATCGAGGCGGTCCGCGCGGTGGAAACCGTCGGCATCACCGATCGCGAGGTGTTTTATTGGGCATTGCACGCGGTCTTCGTGAACCGACGGGACCAGCGCGAGATCTTTGATCAGGCCTTTCACATCTTTTGGCGTAATCCGCGACTGCTCGAACGAATGATGCAAATGGTGCTGCCGGCCTTTCGTACCGGTGAAGCGCCAGAGAAGGAAATCCAGTTGAACCGCCGTGTCGCCGACGCCCTCACCCAAAGTGATGGCGGTGAAGGCGAGGCCGGCGAGGATCAGGACGAGCAGGAAATCCAGTTCGACGCGACGATGACCTATTCCGGCGCCGAGGTCCTGCAGGCGATCGATTTCGAAAAAATGAGTACCGAGGAAATTGCCCAAGCCAAGACCGCGATCTCGCGAATGCGGTTGCCGATCATGGATGTTCCAACCCGGCGCTTTAGGCCAAGTACACAGGGCGGCCGGGTGGATCCTCGGGCCAGTCTCAGGGCATCCCTGCGTGGTGGCGGCGACACAATTCCGATCAAACTCAAGACGCCGCGACGACGCCCGCCTCCCCTGGTAACCCTGTGTGATATCTCCGGTTCGATGAGCCAATACTCAAGGATGCTGCTGCATTTCATGCACACGCTGACGAATGATCGCTCCAGGGTTCACACTTTCTTGTTTGGCACCCGTCTGACCAACGTCACGCGGTATCTACGTCACAAGGACGTGGACGAGGCGCTGGATATGGCCAGTGTGGCGGTCGAGGACTGGTCCGGCGGCACTCGGATCGGGCAGTGCCTGCATTCCTTCAATCGAGACTGGTCACGCCGTGTCCTGGGCCAGGGCGCGATCGTGCTTTTGATCTCGGATGGCCTCGACCGGGACGCCGGAGAAGGCCTCGCCGAAGAGGTTGAAAGGCTGCACGGATCCTGCCGACGGCTTATTTGGCTCAATCCTCTGTTGCGTTTCGACGGTTTCTCTCC
>JAPKDN010000637.1 GCA_028822575.1 Alphaproteobacteria bacterium
ATCGCCGAGGCTTTTTCAACTCATTGCGCGGTGGGAGCCCTGCAAAAATGCATGTGGCCTTGTGTCAATTCCGGAGCCGCATGCTATTTTTCAACGAGATGTCCGAACCCACCGAAAAAAATGCACCCCGCGCGATGACGCCGATGATGGTGCAATTCTTCCAGAACAAGGAAGCCTATCCGGACGCCTTGTTGTTTTTCCGCATGGGTGATTTCTACGAAATGTTTTTCGATGATGCGGTTGCGGCGGCGGCGGCATTGGATATCGTGCTAACGAAACGGGGAAGTCATAAGGGCGAGGACATCCCCATGTGTGGGGTTCCGGTGCATGCGCTCGACGGCTATCTGGAACGTTTGATCCGCAAGGGCTTCCGGGTGGCGATTTGCGAGCAGATGGAAGATCCGGCGGAAGCGAAACGCCGTGGCGGCTCGAAAGCGGTGGTGAGGCGCGATGTCACCCGCCTGGTCACCCCGGGCACGCTGACCGAGGAAACGCTTCTTGATGCGCGTTCGCACAACTACCTGGCTGCGGTGACCGAAGTCTCGGACAAATGTGGATTTGCCTGGCTTGATATGTCGACCGGCGATTTCACGGTCCAGCCGTTGACGCTTGCGGACTTACCCGCTGCTGTCTCGCGGGTGTCGCCCGGCGAATTGTTGATGCCGGAGAAACTCTACGAGAGGCCGGAACTGGCTAGCCTGTTGGAAGATTGGCGAAGCCATCTGACACCCGTCCCCAACGCGCGGTTTAATTCCGACAATGCTCGGCGGCGTCTCGAAGCGGTCTACGATGTGGCGGCGCTCGATGCCTTCGGTGATTTCGAGCGTGCCGAGTTGGCCGCCGCGGGTGCCTTGATCGACTATGTCGAATTAACCCAGGTCGGCAAACTGCCGCGCCTCGGTCTGCCGCGCCACATCGGCAGTGGCGCATTGTTGGAAATCGACGCGTCGACGCGTCGTAGCTTGGAATTGACGCGGACGCTGACGGGTGGTCGGCCGGGCAGCTTGTTGCACGCGGTGGATCGGACCGTGACCGGCCCCGGGGCCCGCTTGCTGGCGACCCGGCTCTCCGCGCCATTGACCGACCCGGCGGCCATCGACGGCCGATTGGACCAAGTACAGTTTTTGATCGAAGCACAGGAGCTGCGCGAAAAGATTCGCGAGATTCTGAAGGCCGCACCCGATCTGGAGCGCGCTTTGTCGCGGCTCAGTCTCGGTCGTGGGGGACCTCGCGATATGGCGGCGATCCGCGACGGGCTGATGCAAGCCGCCGCTCTTCAGGCGGCCGTTGGCGGTAGCGAGAACCGGCCTTTCGGGATTGATGAAATTCACTGGGATTTCGGAACCCATGACTCCCTGGTCGATACCTTGCGCCGCGCCTTGGCGGACGACCTGCCGTTGATGGCGCGGGATGGTGGGTTTATCCGAGTGGAGTTCGAGGCTTCCCTCGATGAGTTACGCGAACTGCGGGATCAAAGCCGCAGATTGATCGCGGGACTCGAAGTGCGCTACCGGGAGGAGTCCGGTGTCGAGAACCTGAAAATCAAACACAATAACGTGCTGGGTTACTTCATCGAAGTGACGGCCCGCAACGCGGACAAAATGGGCGAGCCGTTCATCCACCGCCAATCGATGGCGAACGCGATGCGGTTCACGACAGCGGAGCTTGGCGATCTTGCGCGCTCGATCTCGGAAGCAGCCGATAAATCCTTGGCGGTCGAGTTGGATCTGTTAGAGCGCCTGGTGGGTGATATTCTTGGGGAATCCGGGAACATTGCGGTGGCAGCAGCAGCAATGGCGCGTCTCGATTTTGCCTCCGCGCTCGCGGCCTTGGCCGTCGAGCAACGTTATGCACGGCCGCGATTGGACGATTCACAGACCTTCATCATCGAAGGTGGGCGACACCCAGTTGTGGCGGCGGCGCTCGAAGTGCAAGGAAACAGCGGTTTCGTCGCCAATGATTGCGACCTGTCGCAAGACCAGCGGCTTTGGATCGTCACTGGCCCGAACATGGCAGGTAAGAGCACGTTCCTGCGGCAAAATGCTCTCATCGTCATTCTGGCACAGATGGGCAGTTACGTGCCCGCCGACAGTGCGCATATTGGCGTCGTCGACCGTCTGTTCAGCCGCGTCGGCGCCGCCGACGATTTGGCCCGAGGGCGCTCCACCTTTATGGTGGAAATGGTCGAGACCGCGGCCATTGTGAACCAGGCGACCGAACGCTCCCTTGTCATCCTGGACGAAATCGGCCGGGGCACAGCGACATATGATGGTTTGTCCATCGCGTGGGCGACGCTTGAGCATTTGCACGAGACCAACCGGTGCCGAGCGTTGTTCGCCACCCATTATCACGAACTCGTCGCGCTAACGGCGCTGCTTGAGGCCTGCGTGCCGTACACGATGCGCGTTAAGGAATGGCAAGGGGACGTGGTCTTTCTGCACGAGGTAGCGCCGGGGGCCGCGGACCGCTCTTATGGCATTCATGTGGCGCGCTTGGCAGGATTGCCTCCACCAGTAATCCTGCGGGCGGAACAGGTGTTGGAAACCTTGGAGCAGGGCGAACAATCGGGCGCGATCACGCGTTTGGCCAAAGACCTACCACTGTTTGCGAGCTTGTTGCCTGCGGCTCTGGCCCAGGTCGCGGGCCCGTCAGAGGTGGAAGTGGCACTGCGCGACTTAAATCCGGACGACCTTACGCCGCGCGAGGCGCTTGACGCGCTCTACCGCCTCAAAGGCCTACCGAAGGAGTGAGACCGCTAGCTTGCTTTTCGATAGGCTCCGCGCGA
>JAPKDN010000638.1 GCA_028822575.1 Alphaproteobacteria bacterium
GCTGATCCTCCAGCCGAGTCAACGCGCTGGCAAAGGGCATATGAGTGTGGAAGACTGCGGCCGCGTGATCCTTGGCCTTGTGGATCGGCGCGTGAATGCAATAGGCCGAACGCTCGACGATGCCCTCACCGCGTTTCACTTCGCCGTCATAGCCGACTTCCATGAAGCAGCTGGCGGTGACCTCCGACCAATGCGTCCCGAAAGGGATCTGGTAATAGCGGTCGTCATGACCCGGAACCCGCAAGGTCAGGTGGTTAAAAATTCCCTCATGGAGATCATGCATCACCGCGCAACGATGGGCGGCAGCGAGATCAATCCGCGCCTGCCACTGCTCGTCGGTATGACCTTGAGCTTGTGCTTTTGTCGAAACGAAGTTCATCGGGCACTCCCGGGTGATTGGTTATGGAGAAATGGATTTAGCGTCAAGTGTCCTCCCCCGCGACGATTTGGTCAATCATCGAGGAGAAATAAGCAGCCGGCGGATGGCGCTAAAACGACAGTTCGAACGCCTTGGCGAGCGAGGCGTAGCTGTCGCGGCGGGCCTGCTCGCTATGGGCCCAGGTCACGATCGCCACTTCGTCAACACCAAGGTGAGTGACCAATTCGCGGGTCCGCGCCGCAACCTCGGGGCCAGTTCCAACGAATGAGTCACGGCGCAATTGAGCGATCCGCTCTTCCTCGCGTTCGGTATAGGATGCCGCCGTCGCGTCTTCGGGGCTCTCGAAAGTCAGATGCATGCCGCGGTCGCGGTAAAGCTGCCAGCGCGCCCGAGAAGTGTAATGATATTGCGCCTCCTCGTGGGTTTCGGCGGCAAGGGCCCAGACGCAGATACCCGAACGCGGCTCTGGATGACGCTCGCTGGGTTTGTAATTATCGCGGTACAGCTTGAGCGCCTGCTCGCCCGTCGAGCCGTCCGAGAAAAACCAGGCGAAGGAATAGGGCAGCCCGAAATGGGCCGCGACCTGGGCACCATAGGCGGAACTGCCGAGAACCCACATCTCTGGCGCCGTCTCGCCTTGGGGCTGGGCCTTCAGGCGCGCAAAGGTGTGGCCTTCCTGCAGCGGCTCGCCGTGCAGCCAGGCTCTCAGGTCCATCACGTCATTGGGAAACTGGTTCGGTCGTTCGGCGGCTTGCGGGTTCAGGGCGAAGGCGGTCAAACCATCCGAGCCCGGGGCCCGTCCGAGCCCCAAATCGATCCGCCCAGGAGCCAGCGCGTCCAACACCCGAAACTGTTCGGCCACCTTGAAGGGCGCGTAATGCGGCAGCATGATCCCAGCGCTGCCGATCCGGATTTTCTCGGTCGTGGCGGCGATTGCGGCGATGACGATCTCCGGCGCGGTGCCGACGATGGCCGGATGGTTGTGATGCTCGGACACCCAAAACCGATGATAGCCGAGTGCTTCGCAATGTTTAGCGAGACTCACGGTCTCACGGATCGCCGCGCCTTGTGGCCGCCCGGACACGGCGATGGACTGATCGAGGACCGATATACGCAAGGAGTGGCACTCCATTTTCTGATTCAAGGCGCGGGCTACTTAATTCACTATAGCCGGTGCAAAAACAAGCTGCGAAACGGCCCGCGCACCCGGCAGCCCCGGAAAAGAAGGCTGTCGATCACATTTCTGGGCCAATCCCGGGAGAAATATTTTACCCGGTAATCCATAAACCAACAGGCTGCCGGCGCCGGTACGTCACCTCGCCGGTAGACGAAGGACAGTGGGTCTTGATAGTCCGGTTTGCGCCGATTCTTAGCCACGATGCGGACCAATCGTCCGACCTTGAGGTCATCATGCGAAGTCGATCCAGGGTGACGCTTTCCAGCATTTCCATTCATCAAAAAAAGATCGGTAAAGTCCTGTTTGTAGGAGTTTTTTCGATATCAAAACACACCTATCTTTCTTTCAACCCGACGCAACGCCGATATACAATATCCCGTTCTTTCAACGCTGAAGGCGTGGATCGATCATGTCGGCCGAGCCAGAAGGACACTCCATTACACTTCCAGCGGCCCAAAAGGCCTACTGTTCAGCAAGAAGGTCTTCGCGGCGAGTGCCCAGGGCGGGTTCTACCGCGATGGCCCAGCGAAGATCATGGACTTTCACGAACCCTATCTGTGGGCGGTTTTAGGGTCCATCGGTCTCCGGAATGTCACGTTCATCCACGCCGAGAACCTCGCCCGGGGCGACGATGCGGTCAAAGCCGCCCGAGATGACGCCCTGACCCAGACACACGCTCTCGCGATACAACCCCTTGGAGCATAGCCCGCGCTGACGAAATGATCCTAAAGTGAAAAGAAGAGATCCAATGTCCCAATAGGAAACTAACAATCACGCCACGCTCATCCTGCGGCTTTCGCTTGGCGTGATGTTTCTCGCGCGTGCTTATCTCAAGATCTTTGTTTTCACAATTGCCAGAACCTTTGGTTTTTTCGAATTGATCGGCTATCCGGGCTTCCTGGCCTATCTCACGACCCTGGCAGAAACTGGGGCCGGGGTGCTTTTGATCCTTGGACTTCACGCGCGCTGGGTTGCGCTGGCCACCGTGCCCAGCCTGCTTGGCGCAGCTCAAGTACATCGGGGAAATGGCTGGGTCTTTTCCGCCCAAGGCGGCGGGTGGGAATACCGTGTCTTTCTAGCCGTGGCCGCCGTTGTCCAAGGCTCCGTCGGAAACGGGAGCCACGGCCTTCACTTCTCTTGCAAAAACTATCTCCGGTTTTCCAAGGCCTGAGAGGCCAACTCGAAACTAGTTGAGTGATTTCAGTCGGTTGTGATTCTCTCGTTT
>JAPKDN010000639.1 GCA_028822575.1 Alphaproteobacteria bacterium
TTAGCCAGGACACCTGGATATATTTTCCATGGGATCTGGAGCCCCGGCCCGTCGAGCCCATCGTCATGGTTAAGCGCTAAGGCACAATTGGCAAATCAAGATGAAACTCTGTCCCATCGCTATTTGACAAATCCAGGGTTAGGCTTCCACCATGCGCCGCGGCGGTATCACGAGCGATCGCCAAGCCTAGACTGGTGCCTTCCTTCGTTGTTGAGGCGTGGCAGGGCTGGAACGTTTGATTTCTTAGCCTCTCCGGAATACCAGGACCATCATCGCCAGACCAAAGCTTGAATCGGCCTCTCCCGTTTGCGTCGGCTTCGCAAAACGCCGCGGCAGCGACGGAGGCATTGTTAGCCAAGTTGGTAAATTCCCGAAATAACAAATCCCAGTCAGCGCGGAGGAATTTATGCGCTAGATCTGGATAATCGATAAAGAAAGGCTCTAGCTGACCCGCATGAACCTTGGCTTTTACGTCATGGAAAAAGGTCAGGCAACAGAAACTTCTCTAACCGCCATTGCGTATGCGACTTAGGTGGAAATGGTGCTTTGGGAGCATAGCCGAACAACGCGATCGATCGCGCGAATCAGCGGCGGCGTGATGCGACGAACGTTTTCTCCTTCACTCTCGGCCAATCAATCCTAGATCAAGGTCGCCGTCGCCAGCATGTTGCGCAGTTGGTGGTTGATTTTATTGACGGTGGCTTGAAGTCCGGTAAGTCGGGTCCTTTGACGCAAAGCCGACCGAAGCCCCGCTTTCATGGATGAACCTTTACCAAGCGTGATGTCGATCTC
Source organism: Alphaproteobacteria bacterium (assembly GCA_028822575.1). The sequence goes on from JAPKDN010000639.1 coordinate 793, forward strand.
GTTGGTCCGTCTCCTCGGCACGATATTGCGCGTGAAAACCCTGGATTTTCGCGGAAATATTCCAGCTTTGCGATAATTTCCTGCATCGACCTGACCATGTGCCACCGTAGGGAGAGAAAACCAACGCCGCTACCACGAGGGCAATCAACACCGGCAAATTAAGGATGAGCCGGAAATAATCGTAGACGGAAAGCCGCATGGGAGTTTCGTCAAGCACCACCGCGAACAGAACATTTTTGTCTTTGGGCGATTGGTCGATTACTCGAATAATGCGATTATCAGCCTAGCTCAGCGTATTCAACGGTTCAAAAAACAGAGCTGTCGTAGGGTAGTCAGGAATATCGTACTCGGCACCTACCTTACGGGCCGATTTGTGGGCTATGGATTGTGTAGTGCTCACGGCTTTACGCGCAACGACTCTATGAGCTCCCGCGTGCGTTAAAAGCTCGCTCTGCGCGCCCTGTCTATGCGATCGGGTGCCCCTCGTATGGCCAGCGTGGCCAGATGCGCCGAGGCGAGCGATTTCTCCAGGTATATGAGCCGAAACGCAAGATCGAAGGGGTATATATAAGCACTTCGGACAGCATCACGAAGAATGCCGTCAGAACCAGCATCCTAAAGGATAAACTTCTAAGGGATGGCACCATGGTCCACCCAGTTGCGGAACGCGTTCGAAGTTTAACCGAAACGGGCAAGGGATCGGACAATTTTCCTGACCCGGTCACTGAACAGTTTGGCTGTGAAGAAACTCCCGGCGGCGCGCTTGTTGGCCTCACTAAGGGTTGGGTAGGGCAGGATCACCCCAGCAACCGCGCCAATCTTCAATTTTTGCTGGATCGCCAAGCACCATATTTGGATCAATTCCCCCGCGTGCGCTCCTAGGACTGTCGCACCGAGGATGCGACCTTTTGAAGTGACGAATACCTTCACCATCCCCTCTGTGTCCCGCTCCACCTGCGATCGATCATTTTTCTCGAATGGCCATCGCAAGACGCGGACATTACGGTGTTGGGCTATGGCCTCGGCTTCCGAGAGCCCGACGGAGGCTAATTCAGGATCGCTATAGGTTACCCAGGGCACCGCGCCATGGTCGACCTTGGCGGGCATTCGAAACAGGGCGCTTCGAATGACAATCCCCGCGTGATATCCAGCCATATGGGTGAATTGATACGGCCCGGCGACATCACCAACGGCATAGACGCGTCGATTATTGGTTCTCAGCCCGGCGTCAACGGTGATGCCTTTAGCCGTTGAGGCGACCCCAGCGGCCTCCAGGTCCAGTCCCGCCATGGACGCTTGCCGCCCGGCCGCAACCAAAAGATGAGACCCATTGATTTCACGAGGCGTATCTTGCCCGGGCGTGCCAACCGTAGTCTTAACGCCGCCGGCATCCGGGTACGTGACTTTCTTTACTGCCACCCCCTCTAAGATCTCGATGCCGTCGCTGACAAGGCGTTTACGAAGTGAATCGACCAATTCCGGATCATCCTTGGCCATGATCCGGTCCATTTCGACTACGGTCACCATTGATCCCAGGTTATGGAACGCCTGAGCCAACTCTATCCCGATCGGCCCACCTCCAATGATTATCAGATGTTCGGGCAATCGACAGATATCAAAGATCGTCTCATTGGTAAGATACGGACCATCGGCGAGCCCGGGGACTGCCGGCACCATCGGTATCGAACCGGTGGCGATGATAATCCGTCGCGCCGTCACCCGAACACCCCCGCCTTCGACGGTTCGTGGCCCAACGAAACGCGCGGGTGCTTGAACAACCCGCACGCCGAGTGCTTCAAACCGTTCTATTGAATCCATTGGTGCGATGTTATCGATCACCCCTCGGATATGGGTTTTCACGGCATCGAAGTCGACCCGACCCGCCTCGGAGATAATGCCGTACCGCGAGTCTCGGCGTTGACGGGCGAGGGCCTTGCCGGCCGCCAGAAGAGCCTTGGACGGAACACAGCCGTGGTTAAGGCA
>JAPKDN010000640.1 GCA_028822575.1 Alphaproteobacteria bacterium
GGGAAGATTTGCGGATCGACTTGAAGGGGCTTGGACGGTTGATCGGGGCCGATCGGCTATCCTTTGGCAGCGCGGATCGGCTCATGCGGGTTCTTGGGGTGATCCCTGGAGCGGTTTCGCCCTTCGCACTGATCAATGACACGGAAAACCAGGTATCGGTGATCTTGGATGTGGGAATGATGGCGCTCGCTCCACTCCACTATCACCCGATCTCGAACGAAATGACGACCGCGATTGCGCCAGATGGCCTCTTGGACTTCATTCGCTCCTGTGGTCATGATCCGCAGGTCATGGAATTGGCGTCCGGGGATTGACGGCTCTTGCCTTTGGGGACAACAACGCCACATAGACGGTGGGAAATCCGGGAATAGTGAGGATTTGGGATGCAAGAAATAATTAATGGCGGTGCGGATCTTGTGAAGGATTCAACCACCGCGACCTTTATGGCTGATGTTGTCGAGGCGTCGAAGACGGTCCCGGTGATTGTCGACTTCTGGGCGCCTTGGTGCGGGCCTTGTAAACAGCTTGGCCCGGTTATCGAAAAGGTCGTACGCGAGGCTGGCGGCGTGGTGCGCCTGGTCAAGGTTGATATTGACCAAAGCCCGGAGATTGCCCAACAAATGAGGGTTCAATCCATACCCGCAGTATTCGCGTTCAAGGATGGGCAGCCGGTCGATGGATTCGCCGGCGCTCTGCCTGAGAGCAAGGTTCGGGAGTTCGTGAAGAAATTGACCGACGGCGCGGCTGGAGATTCCCCGCTGGACGAGGTGTTGGACAGGGCAGATGAAATGCTTGCCCAAGAAGATTTCCAAGGCGCAGGCGGCGTCTACAGCGAAGTCGTTCAGCACGATCAAACCAATATTCGCGGGTATGCGGGTCTTGCCAAATGCCTGATCAGTATGGGGCAACTGGATCAGGCGCGGGAGATGTTGAATGATTTGCCCGATGATCTAGGCAAGGCACAGGAAATTCAGGGCGTCATATCGCAATTAGACCTGGCTGTTGCCGGCGCCGACGCGGGAGAGGTTACGGAACTTCGCGCCGCCGTCGAGGCCGACCCAAAAAACCTCGATGCAAGATTTGATCTGGCGATGGCGCTGTATGGCAATAACGATCGCGAAGGGTCGGTTGACGAATTATTGGAAAGCATTGCCATTAACCGGGCTTGGAACGAAGAGGCGGCGCGCAAGCAGCTCATCAAATTGTTCGAGGCATTCGGCCACGCTGATCCCCTTACGGTCGATGCTCGCAAGCGTTTGTCGTCGATCCTGTTTTCATGAGACGGATTATTGGTGATGTCGCGGTGGAAAGAAACCGCCGTCCTGGTCCGGCATACCGGTTTGGTTAGGAGATTACGGTGCGCACACGCGGGTTTTCAACGGGTTTGGAGGACCTGCCGGCGACAATGCCGGTCTTTCCGCTGCCCGGCATGTTGCTGTTGCCAGGTGGCCGGCTGCCTCTCAACATCTTTGAGCCCCGATATTTGGCGATGTTCGATGACGCGCTGGCTAGCAATAGACTGATTGGGATTATCCAACCCAGCCCCGGTGAGGAAAAGGCCGCTGTTCCGGCTTTGTATCCGACCGGTTGCGCCGGACGGATCGTGCAATTCTCGGAAACTGAGGATGGTCGCTATGTGCTGACACTTTTGGGGGTGTCGCGGTTCAACACCACGAGTGAAATTGCCTCCATGCGAGGCTATCGCCGAGTGCTTCCGGACTGGTCGCTGTTTCATGGTGATTTGGACTGCGCCGAAGACCCCGGCATTCATCGGGACCGTCTTTTGGCAGTCTTAAGGGCCTATTTCACTGGCAAGGGGATCAAGGTTGATTGGGATGCGATAGAACGAACGGATAACGCTCAGCTGGTGACAACGCTCGCGATGCTCTGCCCGTTTGATCCAACCGAGAAGCAGGCACTTCTGGTCGCTGCCGATGCCAGCACGCGGGCCGAAACTATGATCGCGCTGATGGAGATGGCGGTGCATACAACCGACGGGACTGAGAATGCCAGACATTGATGGCGCGAATGATGCCACAGGCCCAGTTCTTGACCCCGCTGAAACCGCCACCTCCGTGATGGGGGAACGGAAGGTCGATCCCAAATTGTTGGAAATCCTGGTTTGTCCATTAACTAAGACGCCGCTGCGTTTCGACCGGGTGGCTTTAGAATTGATCAGCGATCAAGCGGGTTTGGCGTTCCCTATTCGAAATGGGGTACCGATCATGCTGGTCGACGAGGCGCGGACTCTGGTCGATAATCCGGTTTCGGAGGGTGTGGCGTCCCCGGCGCGACAGCTTGAAAAGGAACAGCCGGAATGAGTCAAGATATGACGACCAAGTTCTGGCCTATGGAAATTCGGGTAAATTCTGAGGACAAACAGCTGGAGATCGATTTCGATAATGGTGAGAGTTTTTCGATACCGGCGGAGCTCTTGCGTGTTGAAAGTCCATCGGCCGAGGTTCAGGGCCATGGCCAAAGTCAGAAGGCCACCGTTGCTGGCCGGCGCCATGTTGGCATTATCGGCGTCGACCCAGTGGGGAACTACGCGTTGCGTATCCGGTTCGACGACCTCCATGACACCGGCCTGTTTTCCTGGCGGTACCTTTACGAGATGGGCTCGGAGCAGGACAGGATGTGGCAAGACTATCTCGAGGGTCTGGAAGAGCAGGGGTTAAGCCGCGACCCCTAAATCGACTTTTCCGCAGCCCCGTATCAAGGCAACCGACCTTGGAGCATGCTGGAAAGCTCGCCGAGCATCCCCATGGC
>JAPKDN010000641.1 GCA_028822575.1 Alphaproteobacteria bacterium
AGGAGGGCGATATTCCGCATGGCGAGGCAACATCGTTGGATGATCTCTCGGGGGACGAGCATATGAAGGCGGTCGGGTTTTTCCGGACTATGGAGCATCCGACCGAAGGTAAGATTAATCTCACTGCGCCGCCGATGAAATTCTCCGAAACGCCGGCTGAAATTCGTAGCCTTCCGGCGCTGCTCGGTGAGCACAGTATCGAAGTTCTGCGCGAGGCTGGTTATTCGGAGGCGGATGTCGCGGCGATGGTGGCCGAGGGCGTGATCGTGGATGGACGCACCGAAGAGGCCGACCGAGCCGAAGTCGCTGCGTCCTAGGTAAAGTTCGCCAATTATGAGAGCGGCGCCTTGCTAGCCACCGAGGCGCGTTGGGCGAGCCCTTCATATTTCGACCAATCCAACGGTTGCTCGGCTAGGGTGTCCGGGTCCCACATCTGTCGTTCGACGCCAAGGACGTTATCGCCATAGACATGCAGACCAATCGCTGGGACGTTGCTGGTGCACTCCGCCACATGAACGGCGTGGGCCGGCATGAAGAACACCGAGCCGGCCTCCAGATCGACCGAGCGATCATAGGTGAGCGAGCCGCCGTCATTTCGCGTGTATAGCGCGTTCCGTTCCGAGCCAGCTAGGACCAGGATCACCGCCCAGGTCCCGTGGTTATGTGGCGGTGTGCGTCGACCGTTGGGGAAACGCACCTTGAGCAAACTAAGATTCGGGGCCCGGTAGAAGGCCTGCAATGCATTGCCCCCGGAGCCCGTGAGATAGGAAAGCGCGTCCTCGACCCCTTTTAGGTCACTTTTCAGTTCGCTCATCACCTGAACCGCCGCCTTGTGGGCGTATTCCTCGGGCTGTCCGTCAACGGCGGCGGCGAAGTGGGAAACTAGGTCGGATGTGTTCATCTCGGTCCTCATGAAAAAAAGACGGTTTTCGGCGCTGTGGTTAATCCTAGAGGAACGCACGCCGAGAGGGAAAGTTGAGGCGATGACGCCTGAATTTCAAGATAGGGCGAGATTGGGGCGGCGCGGAAGTATCATCATGCGATCGGAGAGGAATGTTACCCCGCTTGCCGCGTATATATTTGATCTGGTTATTAGTGATCTTGAGGATCTTCGCCACCTGCACCATGGATGAGTCGACATCCTGAAACGCGCCACGGTCAAAAACAAGATGGTTGGGGGCGTTAACTTCATATCCTAGGCATCCCGTGTCCCGTGCTGGTGCGGGGTTACAACGTCGAGGGGCGTGCGTGGTTTGATTATTCTGCGGCCTTTGCCACCGCCCTTCCTTCCGCTCCCTCGCCATTGATCAGTAACGCATCGTAGCGTGTCGTTACAGTAACGACATCGCCGTCGGAGATAGAGCCTTCGAGGATCTTGTTGGCGAGCGGGTTCTGCAGCGCCCGCTGGATTACTCGCTTCAGCGGCCTGGCACCATAGACAGGGTCATATCCGGTCTCAGCCAGCCAATGCATGGCCGCATCGTCGAGATAAATGGTGATATTTTGATCTTCCAGCAATATCCGCAGCCGGGCGAGTTGTATTTTCACCACATGAGCCATGTCGGTGCGGTCGAGGCGGGTGAATAGCAACACTTCGTCCAATCGATTTAAGAACTCTGGTCGCAAGGATTGGCGGACCACGTTCATCACCGCCGCCCGCACATCCTCCACCGAAGCGTCATCTTCCTGGGCCGCCAGATACTCGGCGCCGAGATTGGACGTCATGATGATCAATGTATTGCGAAAGTCGACGACGCGGCCCTGACCATCCGTGAGGCGACCGTCATCCAACACTTGGAGGAGTACATTGAAAACATCGGGATGGGCCTTCTCCATCTCGTCGAATAGAACCACCTGGTACGGTCGCCGTCGGACTGCTTCCGTCAAGGCGCCGCCTTCGTCATAACCGACATAGCCAGGGGGGGCGCCGATGAGCCGGGCCACCGAGTGCTTCTCCATGAATTCCGACATATCGATGCGCGCCATGGCGGCCTCGTCATCGAACAAAAATTCCGCCAACGCCTTGGTTAATTCGGTTTTGCCGACGCCGGTGGGACCCAGAAATAGGAACGAGCCCATGGGCTGGCTCGGATCTTGAAGGCCGGCGCGAGAACGCCGCACGGCGTTGGCGACCGCCGCGATCGCCTCGTCCTGGCCGATAACCCGGCCATGCAGCTTAGCCTCCATGCCTAGCAGTTTCTCGCGCTCACCCTCCATCATCTTGTCCATGGGGATCCCGGTCCAGCGCGAGACGATGGAAGCGATATCCTCGGGCGTGACCTCCTCCATGACCATCTGATTGGTGGAGGCGTGTTCGGCCTCTCGGATCAACTTCTCAAGCTCTGGGATGACCGCGTACATCAACTCGCCCGCGCGTTCGTAATTGCTCTCCCGCTGTGCTACCTCGAGGTCATGTCGAGCCTCGTCCAGTCTTTCCTGGACCTTTTGTGTATCGGAAACCGTCGCCTTTTCCGCCTTCCAACGCGTGGTCAGCTCGTCTGAACGCTCCTCAAGATCGAACAATTCGTCCTGCAACTTGTCGAGGCGTTCACGGCTGGCGATATCGGTCTCCTTGATCATCGCCTGCTCCTCGATGCGAAGCTGGATGATCTTGCGATCTAGCTCGTCGATTTCTTCGGGTTTGGAATCGATTTCCATGCGTCGGCGCGAGGCCGCTTCATCGACCAGATCGATGGCCTTGTCGGGCAGGAACCGGTCGGTGATATAGCGGTGTGAGAGATTCGCCGCCGCGACTAGGGCGCTGTCGG
>JAPKDN010000025.1 GCA_028822575.1 Alphaproteobacteria bacterium
TTACCCAACCGATGCCAGCCGAGCCACCAAGGAAGCGGTGAAGGATTCGATAATCGCCCAAACCCCCATGCGCCGGATCGCCACCCCGCGAGACGTCACGGGCCCAGTTCTTTTCCTCGCCTCGGAGTGGTCCAACTTCATGACCGGTCAGACACTCTACGTGGATGGCGGTCTGGTTATGGGATAGATGTTAGGGCGCGCCGTATCGACCACGGGCTCTATTTGCCTGCCGGCCGACAAGTAGGAGAACGAAATGAAAAATAAATCCTCCGAAGACGCCGTTGGTATCGAGAAGGCCGTTACAGCGGCGCCACCCGGCTCACCGAACAGTTTTCTGGGTTTTCCCCTTGGCTCTCGATCTTGATAATCTTGACGCCGAAATCGCTATTCTGAGTGTTCCCTCCGGTCTGCCCTACGTTGTCGACAATCTTGCGAATGACCAAAGCCGGGCTCCCGACGCCATTCGGCAAAATGCCCAGGACGCCGCGTGGGAAGAACCCTGCACCCGCGTTCATTTCGATTGGGATCTAGGCGGTCCACTTCTGGATAATCGCCCGATCAAGGTCGTTGATTGCGGCAATGTAACAGCGGATAAATTCGATCCGTACGAGCATTATCGCCAGGCGGAAGTGGCGACCGGAAAGATCTTTCAATCCGGCGCGACACTGATCACGCTTGGCGGTGATCACAGTATCCCCATCCCGATCCTGCGTGCTTTGCCCAAGAACGAAAAGGTGACGTTGGTACAGGTCGATGCCCATATGGATTGCCGCCATGGTCAAGATCGGCCTGCGGGGCGTTGGGAGCGCGCGAACCGAGGATATCGAAGCCGCGAGATCTCATGGCGCGGCCCTTTTTCAGCATACGAAATGCACGATATCGGCATGGACGCCGTGCTCGACCGGATTCCCGGCGGCGGGCCATATTACCTCACGGTCGACGCCGATGGCCTTGACCCGACGATCATGCCTGCCGTAAACGCGCCAACGCCTGGTGGTCTGACTTGGATTCAAACTCACAAACTAATCCACGGTTTGGTATAGAAGGGCCGCGTTCTGGGCATGGATCTCGTCGAGATTTCACCGGCCCATGAAAATGGCAACAAAACCCTGGTCCATGCGGAACGACTGATCTGCAATTTCATCGGCGCGACCGCTCGCGCGGGATATTACGATTGAGTTTCCCGCGATAATTCGAGGCCACAACAAATTGAGGCGGGCTCGGCCAAGCCAAGCGCGTGTTCGGGTTATTCTCAGCAATGCGAATCGCCAGGGCGATGATTGAAGAGCGTCCCTTGACGTTTAGGACGCCAGTACCGCCGACTATGGCCTCCGACACAATCCAAGAGGGCCTTCATGCGTGCCGCGTTTCTGCAAGGAAGCAAGATCACGATCGAAACGCTGGCAGACCCCAGTCCGGAAATCGGCCAGCTATTGGTCTCGCCGTTGTTCATCGGCATTTGTGGATCCGACCTGCATTTTCGGAACCGGGCGATCGCTGCCGAGGCTGATACGCCGGAAGGCCTGCTGGACCAACTCCCGAGAATCGTGCCTGGTCATGAGTTCTCCGCGATCGTGGAGGAGATCGACCCGGAAACCAGCACGGACCTGCGCCCCGGGGACCGGATCGCCGGGTTGCCCTTCACCCATTGCGCATCGGGTTTCGAGGTCATCGGGCTATCGACGACGCGATCGGGCAGCCTGTCGACGCTTTGTCTCATCGGTGCCGAGCGCGCGTTCCGGGTTCCGGAAGAGATTCGGAGCGAGCTCGCCGCGCTTACCGAGCCACTGGTGGTCGGGCTCCAGGCGGCCCATCTCGCCGACCGAAATACCGGCCCGAACCTGGTGATCGGCTGTGGCCCTGTTGGCCTGGCGGTAATCGCGGCTTAGCTGCGTCAGGGGAAACGCCCCATTATCGCCGCCGATTTTTCCGCGCGAAGGCGGGCGGCAGTCGAAGCCCTGGGATGCGATATCGTTATTGATCCGGCCCAGGAGACCGCGTTCGAGCGCTGGGACGACCTGGGTTTCACCGCCAGCGCCGCGTCATCGCTTCTGGAGCGCTCGTTCCGCGGGCTCCCCCCCGGCGCCAACATCTTCGACTGTGTCGGCAAGCCGGGCCTGATCGACACGATTATCAAGTCGGCGCCCCGGCACTCCCATGTGATCGTTGTCGGGGTTTGCGCCCATGAGGATAAGTCCACCCCACGCGAGGCGATCGTGAGCGAGTTGACCCTCGATTTCAGCTTCGCCTACCGTCCCGAGGAATTCGCCGAAGCACTATCTTGTATCGCCGACGACCCGGCACGCGCGCAGGCCTTCGTGACCAACACACTGCCACTTGGGGAAACCTTGCCGGCATTCGAACACCTCGCCCGCGAGCCCGACGAGAAAAAATCTGATCAACCCGCGTATCTGAGATTAATGCTCTCTTGAGCTATCGAGAGCCCCAAGAATCCCGAGTTCCATTGCCTTTATTTGCAACGCCATATATTTGGAGTTGATGCGGCATTGAGCGAGGCCGCCAGCAATGAACCACAGCCCTTCTTGCTGCGTGCGACGGAACATGTTGTTGAGCTCACCGTCATCACCGATACCCCAGACCGGCCCGATACGTTCCGCCATCTCGTGACCAAGCGCGCGACGAACCAACTCCTTTTGCGGATAATAGCCGGTCGCCAGCACGATCAGATCGGCGGGAACCGTCGAGCCATCCTTCAGAAGCGCACCTTCGGAAGTAAATCGTTCGACCCGATCGTATTGCAGCAACCCCAATTCGCCCTTGATCATCAGCACCGAACTGCCAGCATCCAGATTGTAGCCGCCGCCACGACGGAAATATTTCATCTGGTGGCCGGTTTCATCCTCTCCCATGTCGCACTTGAATCCGATGCCCTTGAGACCCTCGATCATCTCGTGGTCCAGTTCGAGCATGCGCTGTGTGACTTGCTTATAGGCCGCGACGATCAAGGCGGGCGGCGCCGACGCGACGACGAGATCACTATCCTCAAGCGTCGGCCCTTCATCAAAGATCGCCTCGTTAAGTCGGGCGCTCGGATCAATCGAGACAACGGTCGTGGAGCCGCGCTGAACGATCGTCGTCTCGACCCCGTGACTGTGCAGGTCCAGCGCGATGTCATTCGCGCTGCTGCCGGTACCCATGATCAACGCGCGTTTCCCGCTCCAACCCGCACCGCTATCAAAGCCTTCGGAATGGATGACATCACCCTTGAAATCATCAAGACCCGGCAGGTCCGGGTTTAACGGATAGCTACTGACACCGTTGGCGAAGACAAGATGCCGTGGTTTCACGACCCGCTCGACTCCATCGGCGCGCTTCAGTGTCGCCGTCCAGCATTTCGCGGTTTCATCCCAGGACCCGGAGACGAATTCGGTATCCGTCCAGCAATTGATTTCCATGGCGTCGGCGTAGAATTCGAACCAGTTACCGAGCATGTCCTTGGGAATGTATTTCGGCCATGTCGGTGGAAAATTCATATATGGCAGGTGATTGATGTGGGTCGAATTGTGTAGCGCCAGGGAGTGATAGCGTTTGCGCCAACTATCGCCGATGCGCGGCCATTGCTCGACAACCAGCGTGTCAACGCCAAGTTGATTGAGTCGGGCGGCGATCGACAAACCGGATTGAGCGCCCCCGACGACGAGTACCGTCGGTTCACGGTCATCGTAGGCGGCGGCATTGCGTCGAATATCTTCCCAGTTATCGCCGCCGAAATTGCGGGAATAAGCGGTCCCCGTGGGACGGTTTTCGCCGACCCGCTCGGCGAACCCTTCCAACTCTTCCAACGTCGTCGAGATAAGCCAAGCCTTCATGGCACCATCTTCATCGGACAGGCGAATGATGCCCGTGCCCCGACCGACAGCCGTCGTAAACTCGAAAACTGCCTCGATGCAATCCCTGCCGACGCGGCGGGTCTGGTGTGGCGGCTTGCGCCCGGGCGGCAAATGAAAACCCCGCGCCGCCGTCGATGTCTGAGCCTTCGCCAGCCCGACCGCGACATCCTCCCGGCCCTCGGCGGACGAAAGGTCCCAAGTGAAGGCCAAAATATCGCGCCAATGGCAGTCTTGATGAAACAAGCCGGCGATCCGCACCAAATCCCCAGAACTCAGAGCCGCTTCGAATGCCGCGAGCCAACCCTCGGCGACTTCTCGGTGTCGAGCCGCAAGCTGATACGCATGCAAGGAGTTATCCACGTGGTTCATCTTCGCCTGCTCCTTAAGCCGTAACCCTGAAGGCGTTACAAAAACGCGGGTCTCCATCGACAGGGTATCTCCGCGCCTTCCAAGGTGCGTTCATCGAACAAAAGCCAGTATAATCCTAACCGTCCAAACGTGGTTCAAACAGCAATTCCGGCGTTTCCAAGCGCGTATCAAAACGTCCATGAACCGGCTATCCGATCGAGAGTGTATCACCGAACCAGCGGCCGAGCGCGCGTAGACCTTCTTCTAGATCCACCGTCCTGCGTGACCCGAAGCAGGCTGATCAGAGCCCCCTTGCCTTCAACGGTATGCATGACGTCGATTTCTTCCGTGAAACCATTATCGTCGTCGGGGGAGCGAAAATGCAATTTCCCGATTACCGCGACCTCATGGCCAAGACCCCGCACCCGGTGGTGCCAGGTCGGCACACGGCCCGAAGACCATGGCGTTATCCCAGTAGCCAGTCTGATGCGGGTACCGACCGGTTGCCAGCGCGGCGCGGGAGGGACAGCAGAGCGGACTCGCGCAATAAGCATTGGTAAACCGAACACCGCGCTCGGCGATGGAATCCAAGTTCGGCATTTTGACCATGGGATGGGCGGCGGCGCCCAAGAACTGCCGATTGTGATTGTCGGTCAGGAAAACGACCAGATTGGCGGGCTTCATCATATGCTTTCTCCCGTGGGCAAGATCTCCAAGGGATTTATAGACGATCTCGACCCAAGCACAGCACAGGTTCTAACTCCCACATCTCGGCGAGACCCTGGAATTCCTGGTTCAACGTCAAAGAGATAATCGCGTGACCATCCGGTTGATACCGGGGATCTTAAACAGAGTTTCGCTCTTCCGGAATTCATATTGACCAACGACAAATCGTGCGTATGGTATACCAGATACGAAACACCAAATAACGAAACATCCGAGCTCCGATCAAAGGAAACCGGCACGTGTCGATCAGCAGCAAGCTGTCTCGTATCGAGGTGAACTTCACGTTGAAGGATCACACCTACGACGTATTGCGCGCGGCTATCCTCGACATGAACATCTATGACGAGGACGCGGACCTGCGGTTGGACGAACGTGGCATCGCCGAGAAACTCGGCATCTCCAGGACGCCGATCAGAGAGGCTCTCGCGCGATTGTCGCAGGACGGTTTCGTCGAGATCCTGCCGCGCAAGGGCGTGTTCGTTAAGCGCAAATCGATGACCGAGGTCCTAGAGATGGTCATTACCTGGGCCGCGCTGGAAAGCATGGCGGCGCGGCTGACCACCGAACGGGCCCGCGACAAGGATCTACGCGACCTGCGCAAATTCGCGATGAAACACAGCGTCGACGCGGCCCGCGCGGATCTTGGTGAGTACTCCGACGTCAATATTGAGTTTCATCAACGCATCCTTGAGCTATCGGGATGTTCGTTGCTGAAATCGACCGCCGGGCAACTGTTCGAGCATATGTACGCCGTTCGCCGGCGGGCGATGGGCGAAAACGACCGGGCGACACGATCGGTCGTTGATCATCTCGGGATCATCGAGGCGCTGGAATCCCGCGACGGCGACATCGCCGCGCGCCTGGTACGAGAACACACCATGCGGTTGCATGATCACATCCACAAGACCTGGTCCAGGCTGGAAAGCCGTGGCGCGGTCAGAAATGAAACCAGCTGAGAAAACACAAGGATAACCCAAAACCATGACATCAACTGGCACAACGCAAGGCACCGAGGCTCCACAAAACCTGACCGACGGCTTTCACCTGGTCATCGGCGCGCTCAAGCTCAATGACCTGAACACGCTGTATACCGTGCCAGGCATTCCGATCACCGATCTGGGCCGGCTCGCGCAATCCGAGGGCATGCGGGTCATTTCGTTCCGTCACGAGCAGAACGCCGGTTACGCCGCCGCGATCGCTGGTTATTTGACAAAAAAGCCCGGCATCTGCGTCACAGTGTCAGCCCCAGGCTTCTTGAACGGTTTGACCGCCCTGGCTCATGCCACGACAAACTGTTGGCCGATGATTCTGATCAGCGGCTCCTCCGAGCGCGAGGTCGTCGACCTACAGCAGGGCGACTACGAGGAGATGGATCAACTGGCGGTCGCCAAGACTCTCTGCAAGGCCGCGTTCCGGGTACTTCACGCCGAAGATATCGGCACCGGTATCGCGCGAGCCTATAGAGCCGCCGTTTCGGGACGGCCCGGCGGCGTGTATCTGGATCTTCCGGCGAAACTGTTCGCCCAGGTCATGGACGCCGATGAAGGCGCGAAGACATTGATCAAGGTGGTCGATCCGACGCCGGCGCATATCCCGGCACCATCCGCGATTGACCGTGCCCTGCACATTCTCAAGGGCGCCAAGAAACCGCTTATCATTCTTGGAAAGGGCGCCGCCTATGCCCAAGCCGACGACGCGGTGCGCACGTTTGTCGAAAAGAGTGGCAGCCCCTATATCGCCATGAGCATGGCCAAGGGACTGTTGCCGGATGATCATCCGCAATACGCGGGCGCCGCCCGGTCGCTGGTGCTCAAGGAAGCCGATGTGGTCATGCTCATCGGCGCGCGGTTGAACTGGTTGCTCAGCCACGGAAAGGGCAAACAGTGGGGCGAGCCGGGGTCGAAGAAATTCATCCACATTGATATCGACCCCAGGGAAATGGACAGCAATCAGCCGATCGCCGCGCCACTGGTTGGTGATATCGGAAGCTGTCTCGACGCCTTGATCAAGGGTATGGGCGCGGAATGGTCCACACCTCCGGCTGATTGGATGGGCGCGGTTAAAGAAAAGGCCGACGCGAATGTCGCGCGGATGGCGCCCAGATTACAGAACAACAACGTGCCCATGGACTTCCATGGCGCACTAGGCGCCTTGCGGACGATCATCAAGGACCGTCCGGATACGATCCTCGTCAACGAGGGGGCGAACACGCTCGACTTCGCCCGCAGCATCATCGACATGTACCAGCCCCGCAAACGCCTAGACGTCGGCACCTGGGGCGTCATGGGCGTTGGCATGGGCTCCGCCATCGCCGCGGCGGTGGAAACCGGACATCCAGTGCTCGCCGTAGAGGGTGACAGCGCGTTTGGCTTCTCCGGCATGGAGATCGAGACGATCTGCCGATACAACCTGCCGGTCTGCGTGGTCGTCTTTAATAATTCGGGTATCTATCGCGGCACCGACGCCAATCCAACCGGCGGGTCCGATCCCGCGCCAACGGTTTTCGTCAAGGACGCGCGTTATGACAGGATCATCGAAGCCTTCGGCGGCGTTGGCGTGAACGCGACCAGCCCGGATGAGCTGAGCCAGGCCGTGACGCAAGCCATCACTTCGGGCAAGCCAACCCTGATCAACGCCGTCATCAACCCCGAAGCAGGGACCGAGAGCGGACGGATCGGCAACCTCAATCCGCAAAGCGTTGTGTCCAAGAAATAGCGCTTGCGAACCCGCGAAACGTCCAATGACGGGAGTAAAAAATGAAAGCCCTTGAAGGCATTAAGATTCTCGACTTCACCCATGTTCAGTCGGGCCCCACCTGCACGCAACTGCTGGCCTGGTTCGGCGCCGACGTGCTCAAGGTCGAACGCCCCGGCGTCGGTGACGCGACACGCAAACAGCTTGTCGATGTACCGGGCGCGGACAGCCTCTATTTCACGATGCTGAACCATAACAAACGTTCTATCGAGCTCAACTCGAAGGATGAAACCGGCAAGGAAGTGCTGACCCGGTTGGTTCAGGAGTGCGATGTCCTTGTGGAAAACTTTGCGCCTGGCGCATTGGATCGCATGGGGTTTTCCTGGGAGCGGATTCAGGAAATCAATCCACGTCTTATCCTGGCCTCCGTCAAGGGTTTCGGTCCAGGCAAATACGAGGACTGCAAGGTCTACGAGAACGTCGCCCAATGCGCCGGCGGCTCGGCCTCGACGACGGGCTTTCTGGATGGCCCTCCAACCGTGACCGGTGCGCAAATCGGCGACAGCGGTACCGGGCTTCACTTGGCCATGGGCATCGTCACGGCGTTGTTCCAACGCGAGAAAACCGGCCGTGGACAAAAGGTCCTGACTGCGATGCAGGACGGGGTGTTGAACCTGAGCCGGGTCAAGCTACGCGACCAGCAACGCCTCGCGGCCGGCCCTTTGACAGAGTACAGCCAGTTCGGCGAGGGTATCCCATTCGGCGACGCGACGCCCCGAGCGGGCAATGATTCCGGCGGCGGACAGCCCGGGCGGATCCTCAAATGCAAGGGCTGGGACACCGACCCGAACGCCTACACCTACTTCATCACCCAATCGGCGGCTTGGGGGAAAATCTGCGACACCATCGGCATGCCGGACTGGAAAACCCAGGAAGGCTACGCCACCCCGCCGGAGCGGCTGGACAAGTTGGATGAAATCTTCGGGAAGATCGAGGAATGGACCATGACCAAGACCAAGTTCGAGGTCATGGACATCTGTAACCCCCTTGATATCCCCGTCGGTCCAATCCTGTCGATGAAGGAAATCATGGAAGACGAGGGCTTGCGAGAGACCGGCACGATCGTCGACGTCGATCATCCCGAA
This sequence comes from Alphaproteobacteria bacterium, assembly GCA_028822575.1. The sequence goes on from JAPKDN010000025.1 coordinate 8,765, forward strand.
CGGGGCCGTTATGTCAGCGTTGGATGTCCGATAAAACTGTCGGACAGCCCGGTGGAGGTCACACGCTCTCCACTCCTTGGCGAGCACACCACGGAAATCCTCAATGACGTGCTCGGCTATACCGGAAACGAGCTGAAACGCATCATCGATTCCGGCGCCGTCGGGAAGATCAAGGTCGCGGCCGCGGAGTAAGCGACCGGTACGATCCCGCGCCCAGCGCCATGCGCGTTGGGTGCGGTGGTCGGTTCAGCCGCGTGGGGGTTTGGATAGTCCTTGGGGAAATCCGAGTGAGCACCTGCCGCCTAAACCCGCAGATAACCCAGAATAACCTCGACAAGATGCTCCTCGCGCACTTTGAGGCGTTCCGGAGCCACAAGGTCGCGTTGAAATATCGACCCAAGAGTATGTTGGTTCGAAAGATAGAAATAACCGACCCCCGAAATGGAAATATAGAGATCCATCGGATCGACATTTGGTCGAAACACACCCTCTTTTACGCCTCGGTCCAACAGGTCGCGAATGACCTGCGTCAACGTCGAGTATAGCGCCGCGATCGGTCTAGACCCCTTGATATGAGCCGCCTTGTGCAGATTTTCGCTGTTCAACAGGGAAATCACTTCGGGATGATCGCGAAAATGGGCGAAGGTGTGCCGGACCAACCGGGACATACCCTCGATCGGTGACAGATCCTTGATCCGTAGATCCTCGTGATGCGCCCGCATCCGGGCGTACATCCGCTCCATGACATGCAGGAACAGATCTTCCTTGCCGCCGAAATAGTGATAGGCGAGGTTCTTGGAAACGCCGGCACGCTTGACGATGGCATCGATCCGGGCACCATCAAAGCCGTGCGCGGAAAACTCTTCCATCGCCGCCTGCAGGATGCTTTCTCGTGACAGGCCGGCGTCGCGTTTTCGTTTCGGTGTTTCCACGCACTTCCCGTGTTCCGGAACAACCTCTATCGCGGATCTCCCGCCGCCTGGGTCGCTGAGTGGCGCCATCGACCTAGCACTGCTCCGGACGGGCCATCGTCGACCTTAGGTCATCCGTGGCATTTTGATCAACGTCCCGGCCATCCGGAGTTACGACAACCCCGTGATGCACGCGGGCATAATCCACGCTGACCTTCTCGTTCAGAACATCGTCCAGCACTTGGCCCGGGTCTCGATCCAGGGCGGGCCCAAACCCGCCGGCGCCGGCTTGTTCGTGGAGGATGGTCTGTCCTTGCTTCAGCGGCATCGTCACCTTGGCGGGGAGCGCCGATCGGGTGCCGTCCTCCTCGACGAGCCAATTGAAGGTGAGACGCCCTTCCCCGCCACCCGACAGTCCATAAGGCGCGAATTTAGCTCGGTCCGATCGCAGTTGCAGTCCGGCCTCGTCCGCTAACAGCCGATAGGATCGCCGAACGCCCAACCCGCCCCGGAACTCACCGGCCCCGCAGCTGTCGGTAATGAGGGCGTATTCCTCGATACGAACCGGATGTTGCCGTTCTAACACCTCCACCGGGGTGTTCGACAGGTTTTGAGAAGGGTTGGTGATGGCGTCCACCCCATCCTTATCGGGTCTTCCGCCCCAGCAGCCGCAGATCATATCGACAATGATGAACGGCGAACGGTCGGCCTTATATCCGCCGATGGCGATCACCGTATTCCCGCCTTCACCAGCTGCCGGCACGCGATCAGGCACGATCAACGCGAGAGCCCCCAACATCGTATCCATTACCCGATAGCCAGTCAGCGCGCGCGCGGCACAGGGCGCCGGCATGACCGGGTTAAGAATGGAGGCCTCGGGCGCGCGCACCTCGATACAGCGGAAAATTCCCTGATTGTTCGGCACGTCTCCATTGAGAACACAGCGCACGCTGAGATACGTGGAGGAATTGGTGAACGACTTGGTTGAATTCAGCGCGGCCGGAACCTGAGGCGAGGAGCCTTCATAGTCGACGATCAGCCTGTCGCCCTCCACCGTGATCGCAACGGCGATCGGCAGCGGCGAGTCAGTGAAACCATCATTGTCGATATAGTCGGTAAAGCGATAGGTCCCATCGGGCCAACCCCGGATATCGTCGCGCGCCATGCGCTCGGCATAATCGAGCAGCTCGTTGAAATAATATCGGGCTGTATCGCGTCCGTATTTCGAGATCAGTTTCTTCAACTCGCGCGCGCCGACATGGCACGCCGCCCGTTGGGCTTTCAGGTCGCCCAACACCAGATCGGGGACCCGCACATTGCATGCGATCGACGCATGCAGCGTCTCGTTCAGAACCCCTTTGTCGTAGTACTTCAAAACCGGAATGCGTAGGCCTTCCTGGTAAATTTCCGTACTGTCAGAAGCATTGGACCCGGGGACACGGCCGCCCATGTCCGTGTGGTGACAGATCACCACCGAGAAACCTTCCAGTCGACCCTCCAGAAAGATCGGCGTGAACATGAAGATATCGGGCAGGTGCATGCCGCCCTGATAGGGATCGTTCATGATAATCGCATCACCGTCGTGCAGATCGTCGCCGTACTTGGTGAGGACCGACGCCATGGCTTCGGGCACCGCCCCCAGATGCAACGCGATAGTCTTGGCCTGCGCGATCATGCTGCCTTGCGCGTCACAGATAGTGGCGGAATAGTCCATCACGTCTTTGACGATTTCGGACCGAGCCGTGCGCAGAACCGTGTAGGCGACTTCGTCGACAATGGAATCGAGGGCGTTTTTGATGACCGCCAAGGTTATGGGATCAGTTTTCATGGCTCGGCCCTCTCGATTAGCGCACTCAGGTCCAAAACGACGCTCCCACAGCCGTCGGTCGACGCCGTCGCGCCGGGCGGTACGACAATCGTCGTGTCATAACTGACGAGAACGGCAGGCCCTTCGATGGCCTCGTCCAACACTTTTACCCGTTGATGAACGCTGGTGTCGTGCCATGTGTCCGGCTCTAGAAAACAGACTTTTCGCGCGCCTTGGACTTGGACAGCCTCTTCACGGCTCGCACCGGAAAGGGAATTAAAGTCCAATTTTCGCGCTCTCAAGCCACGCCCAGTCACCCGCACATTCACCAGTTCAATTGGCGCCTCGTCGCTATAGCCGTAAATAGCCTCGTAGGACCGTTGAAAAGATGTGTGCAGCGACGCGCCACCTTTCTCGCGAAGAGCCGGGGCATCAACCGCGATGGTAAGATCAGAGGATTGCCCGATATAGCGAAGGTCGGCCCCAAAACTCAACGCCACCTGGTCGCCTTCAAAGCCTTCGTCTTTCAGGCGCCCGCGCATGTCGTTCTCCAACTGGTCGAGGCGCGCGCTCAGTTCCGCCGAGCTCCAGTCCTCGATCAGACCAATCGTCGCGCGGACCAGACTATGTTCCACGTCGGAGGCCAGCATGCCGACCGAGCAGAACACGCCGGACATGGTTGGAACGACGATCTTCTCAATGCCCAACAACAACGCGACATCGGCGGCGTGCAGCGGCCCGCCGCCGCCAAAGGCCATCAGCGTCATTTCCCGGGGGTCAAGGCCCCGCTCCACGGTGACCGAACGGATGGCGCGCGCCATGTTGATATTGGCAACATGGCGAATGCCAAGCGCGGCTTCGCTCAGGCCGAGACCAAGAGGTTCGGCGATATGCTCCCGAACAGCCTTTTCCGCCAACGCGCGCTTGATCGTTAGGCTTCCGCCCGCCAGTCCCGATTCTCCGATGAATCCCAAACAGACATTCGCATCCGTCACGGTGGGCTTATCATTGCCCAAATCATAGGCGGCGGGTCCGGGATGCGCGCCGGCCGAAACCGGCCCGATCTGTAACATACCGCCCGCGTCGATCCAGGCGAGCGAGCCCCCTCCGGCGCCGACCTCGGCGATATCTATGGCCGGGACCTTGAGCATATAGCCGCCACCCTTGATGAAGCGGCTGGGGCTCGAAATACCCTCGCGGAATTCGTACTCATTGATCAAAAGCGGCGCCCCGTCGTGGACAATCGACGCCTTGGCGGTGGTACCGCCCATGTCAAAGGCGATCACCGCTTCAAGTCCCGTAGCCTGAGCCAAGCGCGCGGCGCCGATCACGCCGCCAGCTGGACCAGAGCCGACCGCAAAAACCGGACGACTTCTGGCGGCATCGGCCCCCATCATCCCACCCGCCGAATTGACGATCAGCAAGGGCGCCTGAAACCCGCGCGCCGTCAGTTCGGATTGCAGCCGCTCGAGATAGGCGCGCATCGCCGTCAGGATATAGGCATTCACGACCGTCGTTGACGTGCGCTCATATTCCTTCATCTCCGGCAACACATCACAGGACGCGGTTACAAGAAGTTCCGGAAATTCCGCCTCGATCAGATCCCGCGCTTCGATCTCATGTATCGGATTGATGTAGGAGTTCAGAAAACAAATCGCGAGCGTCTCGCAGCCATCCGCGATCAGCTCCGAGACCGCCGTCCGTAGGCTGTCCTTATCCAACGGCGTGATGATCTCGCCTTGGGCGGAGAGACGTTCAGGCACTTCCTTGCGGTGCCGGCGCTGGGCCAGTTGAACGGGCTTTTCCCATGTCAGATCAAACATTCCCGGCGTTCGGATGCGGCCGATCTCCAAAACATCGCGGAAGCCTTTTGTCGTGATCAATCCGGTAACGGCGCCAGCCTTTTGGAGGATCGTGTTCGATCCCACCGTTGAGCCATGCACGATCTCCAACACCTGACTTGGGGTGATTTCGCGCCGGCTCAATATATCCAGAATACCGGACACGACCGCGACACCAGGGTCATGCGGCGTTGTCGCGACCTTTGCGATATCGGTACCACCGAGGTCGTCGTACAGAACAATATCAGTGAAGGTACCACCGATATCCACGCCAATCCGATATTCCATTTTGAATGCCCGCCCCATCATCAAAACTAACTAACTGGTTAGTTTATTGACAGTGACATTGTCAACGGAAAGGGCTATCCGCACCATGAGGTTCAGCGCCGAACCGCCGTCACCAGATATGGGATCAAAGGATGGGCGCTCGTGGCATCCGGTCATGCCCCATAATGGTGCTCGTTCACCATGGCCCTCAGCATGACGCGGCGTTGCTCCGGTGGAAAGTCGCCGGCATTGCGGTGCATTGTGGCATGCTCGTCCCAGATCACCACGTCGCCGGGCCTCCATGCGTGATAGTAGACATTGCCATCTTGGGATGTGTGCGCTTCAAGTTCCTTCAACAGGTCCGCGCCTTCGCCGTGGCTTATACCGACGAATCCCGCGGTATGGATCATGCAGAATTCCAGATAGGGCCGGCCGGACAAACGGTGGCGCATGACCAGCGGTCGGCTGACCGGGGCATATTCGGCCCAACGTTTCGGTGTCATGGCCGCGAAATAATCATTCCCCGAGGGACCAAGGCCGAAATGATTGACCGTGATCAGGTCCTCCACGCGCCGCTTAAGGC
>JAPKDN010000642.1 GCA_028822575.1 Alphaproteobacteria bacterium
CTGGACAACCCGGATCAGCTCCTGCTGTTACGAGAGCGTCCGGAATTGATCAATTCCGCAGTCGAAGAGTTTCTTCGATACGAGAGTTCCAATCAACTCGGAAACCGGCGCGCGTTGGAGGCGATAGAGATTGGTGGTCAGGCCTTTCCTGCGGGAACGCTTCTGACACTCTGCATTGGTGCCGCTAATCGAGATCCCGAGATTTTTGCCGAGCCGGACCTTCTGGACGTAAGTCGCTCACCCAACCCGCATCTGGCGTTTGGTGGCGGCGCCCATACATGTGCTGGCATGAGCCTCGCCCGCATGGAGGGACGAATAGCGATCGAAAGAATGGTTGGCCGCTTTTCGGTCCTGGAACGGGCCGGTACATTCAAACGTGGTGGGCGGGCGCGATTCCGTGGTTACCTCAACTATCCGATGCGGGCGGCTTGAAGACCCTTGTGAGCGTGGAGACCCAAGATATGTTGGATGAAGCGAGCAATGATTTTTTTAATCGCGATGACTCGGAAATCCGAGCGCGCGCCGAACGAGACATGAAGGAGCATCTTGGTCCGTCGCCATCGCCCATGACACTGAAGATAGCGCTCGCCTGTCGAAAACTGGCGAGCGAGTCCCATGCGGAAACGCTGGCTGGGCAGGTTACGGCAAGGGCGGCAGAGGGCGGTTTCTGGACCAATTCCATTGTCGGTGGTTTTACTAATGCGCGCCGCGGGTCGATCTTGAGAATCGATGAGGCTTGCGAGGTGATCGCCGGCGAGGGGATTCCCAATCCAGGTGTTAGTTTTCACATGTGGGTCTATCGGGTGCGTCCCGATGTGCGAGCTATCGTGCACACCCACCCCCCGCATGCGGCCGCTTTGTCGATGACGGGCAGGCCTTTGGCGGTCGCGCACATGGACGTCGCGATGTTTCATGATGATTGCGCGTATTTGCCGGTTTGGCCCGGCGTGCCGGTGGCCAATGAGGAGGGGCGGGTCATTTCCGAGGCGCTTGGAGACAAGCGGGCGATCCTGCTGGCCAACCATGGCTTGCTTACGGTGGGACAATCCCTGGAGGAAGCGACATATCTTGCGATTCAGTTTGAACGCGCGGCACGTCTGCAAATCCTGGCCGAGAGCATTGGGAAAATTCAGCTTATAGATGTGGCTCATGCCCGCGATGCCCATGACTTTCTGCTTCAGGACAGCGTGGTCTATGGCACCTTCAATGCCTGGTCTGAAGAACTCCTGAGAAATCAACCGGATATTCGGCTTTAGTCGCCGACCTCCGTGATTTTACGCTTACGCTCGCCCCATAGATTGATGAGGTTACCAGAGAAGATCACCGCGCCACCAGCCAGGATCATTAGATCCCAGGGTTCTTGATAGAAGGCGAAACCGATTACCGCGATTAACGGAAGGCGGATGAAGTCGAGCGGCGATACCACGGTCGCGTCGGCATGGCTAAAAGCGTGTGCGAAACAAAAATGTGAACCGAGGCCGGAAATACCTATCATTACGATCCAGGGCCACATCTCTAGTGACGGGATCGTCCAGTTCGGTATCGAGCCCACCAATCCCATCGGCAGCTGCACTAGATTCATATAAAAAATTACCGCCAAGGGAGACTCGGTAGCGGTCATGTGGCGGGTAAAGACATAGGTCGAGGCAAACCCGAGAGCTGAAAATAGGACAATGAACGATGCCGGATTCATCACTGCCGCGCCGGGCCTGAGGATAATAAGGATCCCGACGAATCCAAGCAGAATTCCCAAAAGGCGATTGCTGGTCATACGCTCCTTTAGGAGCAGCATCGCTAAGACCGCCGTCCATATTGGCGCGGTGAATTCGATCGCGAAAACCTCCGCCAATGGCAGAACTGCGACGCCATAGAGCCAACTGGTTTGAGCGGTGAAATGTATAATGTTTCGCGTCACATGCTGGCGTAGCTTAGCAGTCTGGACCTTGTGAAACCCGATGACCGCAAGGATTGGAAGAAGAATGATGAGGCAGGTCACGCTGCGCGTGAACGAACTTTGAAACGCGGTCAGCTCGGCCGACAACTCGCGCCCAGAGATTGCCATGCCGCACAGAAAAAAAATCGCACCCATCATCCATAGGCTGGCAAGAAACAGGCTCTGGGTGCGCTCGATGGTCACGCAGGTGTCCTCGCCGGTGGATTAGGCTCGAAAACTTCGGGCCTAATCCACCGCTTGGCAAGTATTATCGATTATGGAGGCGTTTAACCCCCGATCTGGTTTGGTGGGGCATGGAACTTGTGTCGGTTTAGGTCCGCCAAGACCTTGGCGTGATCGACGCTGGAGGGCCGTTTGGTTGACGTGATGACGGCCGCCGCGGCACCCGGCTTGGCGCTGGACATGCAAAACCTTTTCAGCGCGCCATTTTAGATCCAACATTTCGACCCGTCATTGGTTATCTGTGGTCGGGGCTCTCGTCACCGCGACCTGCAACATGGTCTGCTAGCCGAAAACAATACCCATGGTGGTCCAGCTTTGCCGCTGGCCCGCATAAGCCGATTTGGTTTTTAAATTGCAGATAGCTTGTCTTGAAAGGTTACGGGTCATATTGGTCGGTTCTATCCAGAAGGGTGCTCCATTTCCAACCAGGCTCTAATGGAGAGTAGGCGGCTTCGTTCAGCTTATTCCACGACCACACATGGAAGTGTCCCAAAAATCATGCCTTGCGAAGGTCGGCCGGATCCGGCATCGGTGTCCAATACCTTTTGGACCTAAGTTTCTGGCATCGAATTTATAGG
>JAPKDN010000026.1 GCA_028822575.1 Alphaproteobacteria bacterium
GTCACGTCGCAATCAATTCCGATGCCGCCATTGCCGGCCACCTTCGCCGCCGCCTCCGCCGCGTCCAGGTCGAGATCCAGCACGGCAACATGAGCGCCTTCGCTCGCGAAGACCTTTGCTGTCGCGGCACCAATCGCCCCGCCGCCACCGGTGACGACCGCGACTTGGCCGGAAAGTGGCTTATATATGATCGATTTCAGTTTTGCCTGTTCCAGCGACCAATATTCAAGCTTGAACAGTTCCTCGTCAGGCAAAGCCGTGAAGCTGCCGATCCGTTCCGCTCCTGTAACCGCCTCGATCCAGATTTCGGCGATATCGGCGGCGACCTTGGCTTCCTTCTGGCCTCGACCCATGCCGAACAGGCCTAGGCCCGGGACCAGCGCTACCCGGGGCATCGGATCAAGAACGGTTCTCTGAACATCATCGATAGCATCCCAGCGCGTGAAATACGCGTTGTAGTCAGCCATATAGGCGGCGACGCGATCTCGAGTGTCGGTGCGAAATAATTCCAGACAAGCGGGCTTGGGCGTCAGCGTGATGAGAGGCTTCTTCTTGGTCCGGATGACTAGGTCGGGGGTGCTAACGCCGCGCGTCGCGTATTCCGCGACCTCCGCGCCGTTTACAAAGGCGTCGACGTCAGGGTTTGAGCGATGCTCCAACACGAAGCGCGAGAATCTTCCCTCACCTAACGCTTCGGCGACCGCGCCACGGATAATGGGCGCGACCTCTGAAAGATTAGCCGCCTTGCCGTGCGGTGCGGCGACAAAGACCGCGCGCGGGCGGCGCGCGATATAGGCCTCCGCCAAGCTAACGTGTTCTATCATCCGCTCGTAGGCGCTTTCAGCGGTGTCGCCGAAAGTGCAGATTCCGTGTTTGTCGAGGATCAATCCTTCGACACGTGTATTGACCTCATAGATGTCGGCGGCGGCCTTGGACAGCTCAAAGCCCGGCGCAACGTAGTCGACCATCCCCATCCGTTCGCCGAATATCTCTTGGCAGAGCTCTTGACCATTAGGTTGATCAACGATCGACAGAATAGCGGTGGAATGGGTGTGATCCACGAAGGCATGCGGCAGAAAGGCATGCAGCAAAGTCTCTACTGACGGGTTCGGCGACGATGGGTCGATCAAATTGGCGCGCTGCAAAGTAACCATATCTTCGTCAGATAGGGCCCCGAAGGCACGCGCTTTTCGCAAGGGGCCAAGTTTAACCGCCGGCAGCCCGGCTGGCTCGATGGTGCCCATGTCCCAGCCGCTTCCCTTTACGCAAAGGACCTCCCATTCCTCTCCAACCATATCGACGACCTTGGTCTTCAGCGAGGTATTGCCGCCGCCATGCAGCACTAGTTTGGGCTCTCCCCCTAATAATCGGGTGGTATAAACCCGCAGCGCGAGATCAGCGGCAACTCCCTGGCGGGCATATTGGTTTATCGCTGACTGGGCATGCTTGGAGTTCCATAGGCTTTTCATGTTTTGTCTCCCGCGTCCGTCGTCAAGAGACGATACGACGTCATTCGATCATGGGTGGAGATACGCCACCAAGCGCTATTCGGGTCAAGAAGATCTTGACGCTGCGATCCACGTTGGTTCCGAGCCACTCAAAAGCGGTGCACCAGGCATTGTCGAATTGGTGCCGGTATCACCTTCTACCTATTCGACCGACTCTGCCTCGCCGCCGTCCCAATCGGCTAGGCCTCGGCCCGGCATCAGGTCAAAGTCGTCCAACGCTCGCAGCCGTTCCGGTAACTTGAACGCGTCCAAGGAACCGATAATCGGTGCCGCGAGATCGGTGTATTCATCAGCGAGTTTCACGTCTGCAAACGGGCTGTCGGGGTCACAACGGCTTATCGGCGCGAAGTGCTTCAACACCCAGAGCGACTAGGGTCATGAGGCAGCGCAATTAGGGATAATCCATCAGCGCGGCTGTGAAACCTGGGGTGCGCAACGTCTCGCTGGTCCTCAGTGCCAGTGCGGCGCAGTAATGAGCGATGAACTTGGTTTCATAAGGTTTTTTGGGGTTGCGGTTATCGCAAATCTCCATGGGTTTTTGGTGGTAGCCAACATCGATTGTTTTGATGTTTTCGAAAGTCAAACCATGCGCGGCGTAAGACAAGCACTATGTCGATGGCCGCAGGCGGTGTGATGCTTCTGCGTCATCGGGGTGATGGTGAAATCCTCGCCAAGCCCTTCAATCGCAGCGTCCCAGTCAACATCGACGCTAGGAGCCCACCCTTGGCGGCGTGTCTGGCGGGTAACAGTTTGCTCATCGCATCGGCGCGAACGCCTGTTTCAGGCCCGCAGCCATGGCCACCGTGATGCTGCATGGCAGAAATCTAGTCGTGACGCACCCGGTATCCTCGGCCAAGGACTGGACTATCAGTGTTGCTGGCGCTTCTAAATAGCCGGGCAAGGTCGCGGCGAACCAGTCGATCATGCTTCGCTCGGCATTGTGCAGTGCGGCTTCGGACAACGCGAGGTTCTGAATCGCCAACGCGAATTCCGCATGACGCGCGACAACACTTATGACAATGCTCCGTTTTAGCAACCCAACTGTTTGGCCAGATCCTCTATGTCCTTGGCCACGTAATCAAAATCATGTTCGGCCTTCAGATCGTGAGTCTTGTTCGGTCCGGACTCTAGCGGCCGCGCGAAGAACGCGGTGCGCAGGCCGCAATCTCTAGCGGCCACTAGATCACTGTTATGTGCGGCGCACATCAGCACTTCCGACGGCTCCAGACCCAGCCAGTCCGCGCCCGCAAGGTAGGTGTTCGGGACAGGCTTATAAGACTTAGCGGTTTCAGCGCCGAGGATCACATCCCAGGGCAAACCGGCGTACTTTGCCATATTGACCATCAGCGCGACATTGCCGTTGGACATGGTGCCGATGATGAATTTGGTCTTCAACCGGGTGAGGCCGACGGATGAATCTGGCCAGCCATCCAGGCGATGCCAAGCCTTGTTCAGGTGGATCAGTTCGTCCTCGGACAGTCCCTTGATCCCCTGCTCGTTCAGCAATTCATCTAGATTCTCGCGGTGCAGGATATCGAGGCGCAAAAACCCCCGACCGCCGCTGCGCACTTTCTCCATCGCCGGTTGATATTTGCCGCGCCAGGAATCGGCAAAGGCGTGCCAGTCGATATCGATACCTTTCGGCGCCAGGCTCGCCTTGGCTTCACGGGCGATGCTGGTTCGCCAATCCACAACACTGCCGAAAACGTCGAATACACAGGCCTTGATCGCGTTGGAGGTCATGTCCGGATTCCCTATTCGAATATCTTTCCATCATAAGTTGGCGGTCATGCAGCGTCATGCGGATTTTGTACCGGTACCGCAGAGCGCTCGGCTATGGCCAGATAAAGCGGATTTTTTTGTTGACTAGCATTCGGCATGATATCGCGCCCCGCTGCACACAATCGGACCTCTAACAAAGTTCGTGAAATAAATCCTGTGGATGAACAGCAGGTCAGACGGTAAGCGTAATCGGCATATTACAACGTCAGCATTGGACGGTTGCCAGTGTTTTTAGGGTTGGTTCGAAATATGTTAACGGGGTTAAAAATGTACAAAGGGCGCCGCCTCTCAATCATGCCTGCAGCGGTGGCACTCCGATTGACAGACTGGGTATGAGACAATAGTTTCCCCCATACGGTTTGCTCGGCAGAAAATGAGGCAAACCTGGGGATTACGGGGAGGCGGCGTGGCTGCTTTATTGCAGATTCAGGATCTGATAACTCAATTCTCGACTTCATCGGGAATCGTGAAGGCCGTTGATGGTGTCACCTATGATGTTGAGGAGGGCGAGACCGTCGCCGTCGTCGGCGAATCCGGTTGTGGGAAATCGGTAACGGCACTGTCGATCATGCGCCTGGTCGCCGAGCCGGCCGGTAAGATTGTCGGTGGCAAGATCCTCTTCCAAGACAGGAACTTGCTCGACCTCGAGATCGAGGAAATGCGGAACGTGCGCGGCCGGGACATCGCCATGGTGTTCCAGGAGCCGATGACCTCGCTGAACCCGGTGTTGACCATCGGCATGCAGCTGACGGAAACACTGCTCCAGCATTTGGATATTACCGAGGACGCCGCCCAGGCGCGTGCGGAGGAACTTTTAGGGCTGGTCGGCATTTCTGACGCCGAACGGCGCTTGAAGCAGTATCCCCATAACCTCAGCGGTGGCATGCGTCAGCGGGTGATGATTGCTATGGCGCTAAGCTGCGAGCCAAAGCTGATCATCGCCGATGAGCCGACGACGGCGCTCGACGTGACCATTCAGGCGCAAATCCTGGAGTTGATGAAGGATTTGACCCGTCGTCTCGGTGTTGCCTTGATCATCATCACCCATAACCTCGGAGTCGTGGCGCGCTATGCCAATCGGGTTAACGTGATGTACGCGGGCCGCATCATCGAGCGCGGAGACGCCAGGGAAATTTACCACAATCCCAAACACCCCTACACTTTGGGTCTTTTGCGTTCGGTGCCCCGGCTTGACCAGCCGCGCGGAGAACGCCTTATCCCCATTGATGGACAGCCGCCGGATCTTACCCGGCTGGATGACGGTTGCGCGTTCCGCCCGCGATGCACTTTTGCGACTGAACGATGCGGCAAGGAGAAGCCGCCGCTGGAGGACCTCGGCGACGGGCATCTCTCGGCGTGCTGGGAGAAGGAACATGTCAGCTTGAACGCGAGGAAAGCATCGTGAGCGCGGCCGATGCGGATACCGGTGCTGCCGAGCAGGGGCTCGGCGACGTGCTGCTCAAAGTAACGGATCTGAAGAAACATTTCCCGATCACCGAGGGAATTCTAGTTAAGACGGCTGTGGCCCATGTCAAGGCGGTGGACGGTATCAGCTTTGAGGTCCGCAGGGGCGAGACCCTTGGGTTAGTTGGGGAATCGGGTTGTGGCAAGTCGACCACCGGGCGCTGCATCCTTCAGCTTGATCCCCCGTCTAGTGGTTCGATTGTCTATAATGGTGTCGATCTCTCGACGATCAGCCGGGCCGAGATGAACAAGTTGCGCGAACGGGTCCAAGTGATCTTTCAAGACCCGTTCTCATCGCTCAACCCCCGGATGAAGATCGGCGAGATCATCGCTGAGCCGATGTATGTACACGGCATCGAGCCGGACGCGCGCAAGCGCCAGGCTCGTGTGGAAGAGCTGTTGACGATATGCGGGTTGAGTCCACGATTCGCTGATCGCTACCCCCATGAGATGAGCGGGGGGCAGCGCCAACGTGTCGGCATTGCCCGCGCGCTTTCCATGCGCCCGGAGTTCATCATCTGCGACGAGGCGGTCTCGGCGCTTGATGTGTCGATCCAAGCGCAGGTGATCAACTTGCTGGAAGACTTGCGGGAGCAGTTCAACCTTACCTACCTTTTCATCGCGCATGATTTGAGCGTGGTGCGCCATCTCTGCCACCGGGTGGCGGTGATGTATCTTGGCAAGATCGTCGAGCTGGCCGACTCGGACGAGCTGTTCGACAATCCGATGCATCCGTATACCCAGGCTTTGTTATCAGCCGTGCCCGTGCCGGACCCAGAGTTAGAGGCTAGTCGGGAGCACCAGGTTATGGAGGGGGAAGTGCCAAGCCCGATTAACCCACCTTCGGGCTGCGTATTCCACACCCGCTGCCCAAAAGCGGTAGACTCGTGTAAAACAGCCATGCCAGTGTTAAAGGAACTGCGACCAGGCCATTGGGTCGCCTGCACCGAAGTTTAGTAGCTAGAGTAGCAACAAAATAAAATGCAGTTTGTTGAAGGTGCTGAAAAAAACAGTAAACTTGGGAGAAAAATATGATGAAGAACCTATTAAAGACTGGCGCTTTATTCGGCGTTGGTCTGGCAATTGGGCTAGGAGCCTCGGGAGCATCTCTCGCTGCCACGCCAAAGTCAGGAGGGGTGTTGAATTTTGTAGTGCCGAGTAACCCTCCTTCATACGATGCCCACCAGGAAACAACATTCGGCGTTATTCATCCGCTGTCGCCCGCGTATAGTTTGTTAATCCGCGTGGATCCACTTAACCCCGGATCACCTGACTACGTCTGTGACCTCTGTGAGGGCGGAATTCCAACCGCTACAGACGGAGGAAAGACCTACAAGTTTAAAATACAAACTGGTGTCAAATTTCATGATGGAACACCTCTTACTTCTGCTGACGTAAGAGCTAGTCTAGAAAAAATTATCTTCCCGCCAAAGGGCGTTCCAAGTTCGCGTAAAGCTTTCTACAAAATGGTAGACTCGATGTCCTCGCCAGATGCGACGACTCTTGTAATCAAGCTTAAATACCCATCAGCCGCGTTCATGCCTGCATTAGCGACCCCTTTCAATTGGATTTATTCCAAGAAAGACCTCGATAATCATGGCTACGAATGGCATAAAACTAATGTTAACGGTTCGGGCCCATTCATATTCAAAGAGCATGTGGCTGGGTCACATATCTCGGGCACAAAAAACCAAAATTATCACCACAAAGGTATGCCTTACTTAGACGGGTACAGAGCTATTATTGCACCCAAAATGAAGCTCCGGATCGACGCTATCCGTGGAGATACCGCTTCAATAGAGTTCAGAGGATTCCCACCCTCGGCGCGTGACGATCTTGTTAAAGCCCTGGGGGACAAAATCACTGTTCAAGAAGGCGACTGGAACTGTGGCAACCTCGTAGTCTTCAATACAAAGATTAAGCCGTTTGATGACAAACGGGTCCGGCGAGCTTTGACACTCGCTATCGACCGTTGGAACGGTTCGAAAAAACTTTCAAAATACGCAATCGTAAAAACTCCAGCCGGGATCGTCTATCCCAATCACCCGCTGGCGGCAACCAAGGAAGAACTGCACCAGTTAGCTGGCATGTGGCCAGATATTAAAAAATCTCGCGCCGAAGCTAGGCGCCTTCTGAAGGAAGCTGGTCATGAAAATCTGACCTTTGACCTTCACAACCGGGCCGTGGACCAACCCTACAAACACGTTGGAACCTGGCTAATAAATCAATGGAAACAGATAGGCGTAAAGGTAACCCAGAAGGCCGTGCCTACGAAGCAGTGGTATAGCAAGTACCGTAAAACTAAGGACTACCAAGTCGGTCTCGACGCAAACTGCCAGTCCGTTATTAATCCTGTCGCGGATGTAGCTAAAGTTCTTTGTAGTTCGGGCAACAATTACTCTCAGTGTGAAAACGCTGAACTAGAGGAGTTGTTCGAAAAAATGAACAAAGAGAGCGACCCGGCCAAAGTCCGTACGATGATGCGTCGGTACGAAAAAATTGTGCTTGACGAGGAAGCTTATATTGGACACGCACTGTGGTGGTATAAAATCAATCCTCACAGGTCTTATGTAAAAGGCTGGAAAATTGCCCCCAGTCACTATCTAGGGCAGCAACTTGATACCGTCTGGCTAGATAAGTAATCTAGCCGTCATTAAGGTTAAAGCCGTCGTCGCATCCTATTCTTTGGGGCGTGATGACGGCTTTAACTATATTAAAAAATTAATTGTCAGTGGCCTATGCAATGTACAAATACATTATAAACCGCTTAATTTTGGTGATACCAACGCTGCTTGGAGCAGCTATTTTGGTTTTTGTTGTTTTGCGTCTGGCTCCTGGCGACGTCTGCGAGATGCGTTTGGGTGCTACTGGGATGATGATAGACCCCGAGGCATTAGAAATTTGTCGGGAGAATACTGGCCTTAATGATTCCAAAATTGTCCAATTTGGACATTTCGTTGGTGGATATTTCACTGGAGATTTAGGAGTATCGATGTGGACGTCGCGTCCCGTAGTCGATGAGATTGAGATTCGGTTTCAGGTGTCGTTACAGCTTGCATTGATGGCTACATTTTTATCCATAATCATAGCAATACCACTCGGGACAATATCGGCTGTAAAGCAAAACACGTGGATAGATTACGCCGTAAGAAGTTTCGCGATAGCAGGGATAGCCGTACCGTCGTTTTTTCTAGGTATTCTGATCATTCTAGGAATTCTTATTGCTTCTCAAGCGTGGTTTGGTGAACCTTGGATGCCACCAATTCACACTATTTCTATTTTTGATGATCCTTTTGGTAACCTATCTCAACTTATTTGGCCTGCTTTAGCTACTGGTTACCGATACGCAGCGGTCTCAACACGAATGACCCGATCCGCTTTGCTCGAGGTGTTACGTGAGGATTACGTTCGGACCGCGCGCGCGAAAGGGTTGCTTGAAAAACTGATCATTCGGCGCCACGCACTGAAGAATGCAATGTTACCCGTCGTTACTATAATCGGCATTGAGTTTGCTTTCTTGATGGGCGGCTTAGTGGTTACCGAGCAGGTATTCAACCTCAACGGCATTGGCAAACTTTTTGTTGAATCTGTACTTAACGGCGATTTTAGCTTAACCCAACACTTAGTCATGCTGGTCGCGTTGATATTTATCATAACGAATTTTGCAATTGACTTAATGTATGCTTGGCTTGATCCAAGAATTCGCTATTCCTGAGGGTTTTGATTATGGCAATAGCTACTAATACGTTGGATTCTGCAACTCCCTCTAAGCGCTGGTTCAGCCCAGCGTCATTGGCGGATTTTAGTCGAAAACATCCGCTTGGGGCGATTGGTGCAGTCATAATATTTATCATGGTATTTTCGGCCGGTTTCGCCGAAATTATTTGTGTTAACGACCCAGACGACTGGGTTGAAGATGGAGCGCTAGCACCTAGTTGGGCATATCCCCTTGGGACAGACCAATATGGTAGGGATATTATGAGCCGTATTATCTACGGTGCTAGAACAGCTTTAACTATTGGTTTCATTTCAGCCTTTATTGGCTCGTTTATAGGACTCGTCCTTGGGGTTGGGAGCGCTTATTTTGGTGGTAATGTTGATCTCGTTTTCCAACGAATTATGGATGTCTTTCTTGCGTTCCCGCTAATAATCTTGGCATTGGCGGTCGTTGCAGTACTTGGCGTTGGCATTGAAAACACAATAGTAGCTATAACTATCCCATTTATTCCTCAGTGCGCTCGGGTAGTCCGCTCAAACGCTCTAGCTTTGCGAGAAATACCTTTTGTGGACGCAGCACGCGCGTGTGGATTTTCTCACTCCCGTATTATACTGCGGCACATGGTGCCAAATGTAATGGCACCATTTCTGATAATGATCACTACATTTGTTGGGCAAGCGATCCTCTTAGAAGCCTCTCTCTCCTACTTAGGCCTTGGAGTACAGGAGCCAATCCCTGCCTGGGGTCTAATGCTTCAAGGTGGCGCAGAAGAATATCTCGAACAGCATCCTTGGATGGCGATTTTTCCTGGTTTAGCTATCACTTTAGCAGTGTTTGCATTTAATCTTTTTGGTGATGCACTGCGTGACGTGCTCGACCCAAAGCTCCGCTCTGAAAGATAACGCTGAGGATCCCGTTCAAGGAACTAATATGGGTGATATAGAAACTGGTTTATCTGCTTGGCGGATGAGTTCAAACCATAACCGAATGATTGAAATTCAAAAGGGACCACCAGCCACAACCCTTGGATCAGTCGAATTAGCTTATTTTGGGAGTTCTGCGTTTCGCGTCACGTCGCCCAGCGGGATCACTATCATGGTCGACCCGTGGCGAAATTTTCCGACCCGAAAATGGGATTGGTATTTTCACGACTTCCCGATCACCGAGGTCGATATCGGGGTCTCCACCCACGCACATTTCGATCACGACGCGTTGCACCGACTTGACGCGCATGTGCTGCTCGACCGGTTGATCGGAAGCTATGAATTCGGCGATGTGAAGATCACTGGAATCGCCGACAAACACGCGACCGATTCCTCCTCCGCCGTCTATGACTTCAAAAAGATTATCCGCCAGTTCGACGGGATCGACATCACCCCGCCTAACAATCCGCGCTCATGGGACCATTGCCTGATCTTGATCGAGACCGGAGGGCTGCGGATCCTCGCCTGGGGAGACAACCGTCACAATCCGCCGGAGGAGATCTGGCAAGCGCTGGGCGAGATCGACATCGTGCTGCTGCCGGTGGACAATTCCCAACACGTCATGGGTTTCCACCAGACCCAGTCGATCATCGACACCATAAAGCCCAAGGTAGTGGTGCCGCATCACTACTACATCTTCGACGTGACGGTGCGCCAAAGCACCCTGCAACCCGCTGACCCGTGGGTGACCCGTCAGGGTGACAAGGCCCGCTGGCTTGACGCGTCGACAGTCACCTACACGACGGAAGCGATCGCTGCTCTCAAGGCGCAAGTCGATTTCTTCGGTGATCACGTCGCGTTCGACAAGGCGCGCTGGCTTAAGGACGGCGCGTAACCTCTTTAAACAACAACGAAGTCGTAGCGCGCCGATTTTCCTCGGATACCATTGCCCAAGTCAGCATCCCGGGGGTCCAGCAAAAGCTCCCCCTGACCGGGAAACATCATCAGGGCTAGGAAACCATCACGATCATTTTCCGGGTGGTCCTTCAAATAGAGCTGCGTGGTCAATGCCTCGACGGGACCACGCCGGATCCTTACGTGAATATGCGGCGGGCGGCTGGGATAGGGCACCGGCATCAGGGTCAGAAACCGAAAGCCTCCACCGGCGTCGGTCTCCAACGCCCCATACCCTTGAAACCTTCTGTCAAAGCTCTCTTGCTCGTCCGCCCTGGGGTGGTCGTAGATTCCTTGGCTGTCGCATTGCCAGATCTCTATGTGTGCGCCTACGACCGGGTGACCCTTGCGGTCGGAAACCCGGCCAAGCAATTCCAGCGGCTCTCCCGCCGGGGCCTCTCCGCCATCCACGCTTAGGAGATTCCAATCCGTCTCCCGCGGTTTGTCCTTTGGATAGAAGGGACCGGCGACCTGAGCTGGGGTTATTTGAAGGCCAGCGGCATTGGCGGTTCCGGCCGGTAATACAAGCGCGCCACTACCGCCGATCGCTAGAAGCGTGCGTTTGAGGAAGCGACGGCGGGGCATGTCACGCCGTTGGTGCCTTGGTTTGAAGCTCTCGGTCATATCAGGCCGCCATTTCCTCATGTTTCATTACCATGTGTCCCGGCTCCACTTCGATCATGTCACGAGCCGGCGGTTCATAGCCGATCGGCCTGAGAGCGCTTGGTAACTCGTTCACCATGACGTCGGGTTCCGTTTTCCTTAACCGTGGGTCGGCGACCGGTACCGCCGCCATCAGCTTCCTTGTATAGGGATGTCGAGGGTTCTCGAAAACTTGGGCCCGGGTTCCGGTCTCAACAATCTCGCCAAGATACATCACCGCCACTCGATGACTTACCCTTTCAACCACCGCCATGTCATGGCTGATGAATAGGTAAGACAAGGCGAACTCCTCTTGCAGCTCCATCATCAGGTTGATGACCTGGGCTTGAACCGACACGTCCAGGGCTGACACGACTTCGTCGGCGATGATCAGATCCGGCTCCAAGCCCAGGGCCCGGGCGATGCAAAGCCTTTGCCGTTGTCCACCCGAGAACTCATGGGGATAGCGGTTCGCGTGCTCCGGTTCCATTCCGACCCGGCGTAGCAGGCCGGCAACACGTTCCCGCGCCTCCCTAGCATCGGCAAGGCCGTGGACCCGCATGGGTTCGGCAATCGCCGAACCAACGGTCATCCGGGGGTTGAGCGAGGCAAACGGGTCCTGAAGGATCATTTGTATCCGCCGTCGATACGGTCTCAGTTCCGAGGATGAAAGGCTGGCGAGATCTTGTCCGTCGAAAACCACGCTGCCACGGGTCGGGTCGACCAACCTGACAATGCCGCGCCCAGCCGTTGATTTGCCGCAACCACTTTCGCCGACCAAGGCGAGGGTCTCGCCGGCCCTTAGGGTGAGATCGACATTCTCGACCGCATGAATGCGAGCGGTAGCGCGGCCAAATGGCCCGTCCCGCACATCGAAACGCACGGTCAGGTTTTGGACCTCTAATAAGGGTCGCTCGTCGCGACGAACCGTATCTTTGATATCTAGAAGCTCCGGGCCAATGGTATCAACCCCGTCCCGGCCGATATCAAGATTAGCGAATTTCGCCGGCAGGGACCGGCCTCTCATGGCTCCCAATCGCGGTACGCAGGCTAGCAAGCCCTTGGTATAAGGATGGCGAGGCGCCCCGAAAATCTCGTCCACCGACCCCTCTTCGACTTTTTGTCCGCGCCACATGACCACGACACGGTCCGCCACTTCGGCGACTACGCCCATGTCATGGGTAATGAACATGACCGACATGCCGATCTCGTCCCGTAGCAGCTTGATCAGATCCAGAATTCGCGCCTGGATGGTCACATCCAACGCCGTTGTCGGCTCATCCGCAATCAATAACGAAGGCTGACAGCTTAACGCCATGGCGATCATAACCCGTTGTCGCATCCCGCCTGAAAGCTGATGCGGGAACCGTGAGAGCTGCTTCTCCGGATCCGGCATCCGGACCTGTTCAAGCACTTCGAGCGCCATCTTCATGGCGTTTGTCGTGGATATGGCCCGATGTTGGACAATGGCTTCGACGATCTGCTCGCCGACCGTGAACACTGGGTTGAGCGAGGTCATCGGTTCCTGAAAAATCATAGCGATATCGTTTCCGCGGATCCTTTGCATGTCCTCCAGGGGCCGTTCGGCGATATCGACAATCGCTCCAACCTTGCTCCGAAACCGGATGGGTCCCGAGACGATCTCGCCCCCGTCATGATCGGTCAGACGCATCAGAGACAATGCGGTCACCGTTTTGCCTGATCCCGATTCACCAACAACTGCCAGAATTTCGCCACGATCAATATGCCAGGACACCCCATCAACGGCCTTGACCGAGCCTTCTTCCAATGGGAAATGGACTCTAAGATCATCCACCTCGATCAGTCGGTTTTCATGCATGGGGAGATTTCCCGTCCAGACAACTTGGGTTCAGCGCGGCCCTTCTCGTCTCCCCTCCTTATTTGCCAGAAAATAAACCCGGCACCAAGAATTTGTCGCGTCGATCCGGGGCTGGTGTATCTTAAAAGGTGCGCGCCCTTTCCCTGTGGGACCTGAATTCTCATGATCAAAATGCCGGAACCCGGAGACCCCCTCCCTTGGGTCTTGGTACCCACGACCAGGGAAGCGTTGATGCCATTGAACGGCCTCGCCGGCGATTCCATGGTTTTGGGGTGCGCGGGTCTTGATATCGATCCGAACCGAATAGTCACGGCCCTTGAGAACGCCACCGATGCGCTTGTCGCGGCGAATGCCTATTGGCTGATAGTGGTTCCCCTTGGGGAAGAAGCCGCGCCCTTACCAAAGTTGAATAATCCACGCGCCCGATTGATCCCCGACATGGATGGCGCGGTCCGACGTGCGCTAGGGATGCCCTGCACTTCCGAGGGCATGGTTAGCGTAAGGGCGGATACCAGTCTGCGCGTGACCGCGAATGCGCATCATCAAGGTCCGGACGCGTTCGCGGAGGCAGAAACCTGGGTTGCCGGGTTGTTGAAGGCCGGCTCGCCGGTCGACACCGGTATGGATGCCCCAGTCCTGCTGATCCCAGATGTTATCGAGGCCGAGCTCCGCGATAAACTGATTGCCGCCTGGGCCCACGGAGGCCACGAAGATACAGGGTACTTGCGTCCGAACGAGGATGGCAGCATGACACATGTGGTTAATGCTAGACGTAAACGGCGCCGCGACCACTTTCTGGACGAAGACGACGCACTCGCGGCTCTGGTCCATGCAAGGGTCCGCGCCCGGGTGGCGCCATGGATCGAGCGCGCGACATATTTTAAGATCGGTTTTGCCGAGCGTTATCGAATTGCCTGTTACGAAGCGAAAAGCGCGGGATTTTTCGCGCCACACCGGGATTTTTCTGACGCCACGGCGCATAGGCACTTCGCTATGACCATCGCCTTGAACGACGACTATCAAGGCGGCGCTCTGAGGTTCCCGGAATTCGGATCACGTGAGTATGTGCTCCGAGCCGGCCAGGCGATCGTCTATTCCGGTAGCCTGCTGCACGAGGTCACGCCGATGACCGCTGGCAGCCGCTTCGCCCTCATAAATTTTCTCACAAATAAGGAGGGAGCCGAGAAAGTCGCCGACTATCAGCGGGAGCATGGCGAGGCACCAGAGCGAAAAAACGCCAGGTAACCTTCATCTGCGCACTTGAACCAACACTGGTTCCAATCGATGTCGCCAAGTATGTTGGCCCTCGTAA
>JAPKDN010000643.1 GCA_028822575.1 Alphaproteobacteria bacterium
GCGCCCAGCCGGTCATGGTAAGGATCCGAAAGGTTGCCGGTATGCGTCCGTCAGAATCCGCGAAACGCTCATGATAGATCTCCGCCGCCCGCATGAGCACACCGCGCCTTGTCGGGAGTTTGTGGCGCTCCAGCACCGCGTTGCTCTCGCCCATGCCTCTGAGGTCGGCCATCAGCGCGAAGAGATTGTCATAGGTCACCGTCAACACATCGCTATCAACCACGGGTAGGGCGAAGCCGGCGCGCTGCAGTAATCCGCCTAGATCCGGTATATCCGCAAAAGGCGAGATCCGAGGGCTGAGTCCACCAGCGACTTCCATCTCCGCCGCACTCATCACCTCGCGTAGTTCGACCAGGGTATCGCCGCCCAAAACCGAGGCCAGGAACAGGCCATCCGGCGCCAGCGCCCGACGGCACTGCACCAAGGCGCCAGGCAAATCATTGACCCAGTGAAGCGACAGGCAACTCAGGATCGCGTCGAGGCTGGCGTCGGCGAAAGGCAGGGCCTCCTCGTCACAGGCGATGCTTGGCCCATGAGCGGCGGCGCGAGTCGCCATCGCCGGCGAAATGTCCGCGTGCATCAAGCATGTTGTCTCCAACCCGCGCGGCCAGACCGTCGCCATGCCACCCGTATGAGCGCCCAGATTAAGCACCCGTCCAAAATCTCGCCGCAAGTCCAGCAAGCGGTCGGCCAGACGGTCCGACGCCTCAATCATCAGAAAATCGAATTCCCCAAAGCGCGCCGCTGCGCGGTCACGGTGCCGTCGAACGAGTTGGCGGTCGAAAACGATCGGATTCTGGCTCATGACTGGACCATGCCACGGGTGGGACGGCGAAAAACAGCCCTAATCCTACCATAGGAGGAATTGGGATGGTTCACGCATGATCCGCACCCGCTTGTTTTGTTATCTCGGAAAAACAGCATCGCCGGACAGGGAGAAAGAAAACCATTGGCATTCCAACGAACGTTCATTGCTGTCCCAGATTAAAAGATTATCATCCCTGCGAAGGCAGGGACCGATGCCTGAGACGGATCAACCCAAAGACTGGGTGAGTTCTACGCGCGCTTTCCGAAAGTTACCCATCATCTGTCACGCCGACCGGATTCAGGCGTGGATCCCATCCTTCGATGGAATGACAACTTTTTTGTGGTTTGATACCGGCATCCTGGTGTCCACCACTATCAAATCTCATGCTTTTACCAACGGCTCAAACCACGGGCTAAGTTGGGCCGCGACGATACGAAATCCAATTCATCGAACAACAGTGAGCTCTCGCGGGGATAGCGACCGTTCCCGTAATCTCTCATGATATTAGCATCAGCGGCACCAAACTCCGCCAACCCAGGAAACACCGGATTAGTCTGCCACGTTGCCCTGGATGAGGGCTCATCGTGGAAGCGCCGACCGCCGTTTGCGGGACCTGTTGGGCGGCGATCGCCTTCATTGTCGAGCCGGCTCTGTACGGCCATATCAAAGGTAAGAGAGTGCTCCTTATCGACGATGTGCTTACGTCAGGCGCCACGGTCAATGCCTGCGCGGGCGTGCTGACCATCGCGCGCATTCCCTGATTCGCTGGCCTTGATCAGCAGGACCATGTTTCATCGTCGCGGGTATTGCGCGAAAGCTTGGCGTCATGAGGCATGAGCAGGTACCGTCTCGATAAAATGGTCTGCGGCCTTTCGCAGTGGCCTTAAGAACGCAGTTCAAACTCGGGAGAGACACATGGCGCGGATTGGGTTCATCGGCTTGGGCAACATGGGCGGGCCGATGGCGCGCAATTTGATCACGGCTGGGCACAACCTTAAGGTCTTCGATTTGTCCGAGGAGGCGATGAACTTCGTCATTCAATCCGGCGCGACGGCGGCCGACTCAGTCAAGGACGCGGCCTCCGGCGTTGATTTCGTGGTCAGCATGCTGCCAGTCGGCGCCAATGTGCGCGAAGTCTTCATGAATGACGGCGTGATCGCGGCGGCGGATCCGGGAACAGTGTTCATCGATTCCTCGACCATCGACGTTGATTCGGCCCAGGCCGCCGCGGCGGCGGCGAAGGAGGCCGGTTTCGATATGATCGACGCCCCGGTCTCCGGCGGGACACCAGGCGCGGATGCCGCCACCCTGACGTTTATGTGCGGCGGCGAAGCCTCGACCTTCGAGAAGGCCAAGCCGATCCTCCAAGGCATGGGGAAGAACATCGTGCATTGCGGTACCTTCGGCCAAGGGCAGGCAACGAAAATCTGCAACAACATGCTTGCCGGCATCAACGCGCTCGCCACCTCCGAGGCGATGGTCCTCGGCCAGCGCCTCGGCGTTTCTCCGGATATCCTTTACAATGTGATTTCCACGTCCAGTGGGAACTCGAATTACTTCGAAACATCTAACCCAATGCCCGGCGTCGTCCCGACCTCGCCGTCAAGCAACAATTTCAAGCCCGGGTTCATGGCCAAATTGATGCTGAAAGATCTGCGGCTTTCCCAGGCCGCAGCCCAGGCCGCCGGTTCCTCGACACCGCTTGGTGCCGTCGCGACCGCCGCGTTCCAGATGCTGATTGAGAACGGCCATGGCGATCTTGATTCCTCAAGCGTCATCAAGGTCATCGACCCAAAGATGGAATAACGAACCGTCGCCTCGCGCGGTTTCATTAAACCAAGTTAAAACGAAAGAAGGGAGCACCGCCATGTCGTCCCTGTCCCATCTCAAGGTACTGGACCTCACTAATCACCTGTCCGGTCCGTATTGCGCCATGATCC
>JAPKDN010000644.1 GCA_028822575.1 Alphaproteobacteria bacterium
CTTTCATGGGGGCTTTCTGGGCGTTGTCGTAGCGGCCTTCGTGTTCGCGCGTCGGCAAGGTATCCCGGCGCTGCTCCTGGCGGATCTGCTGGCGGTTGCAGCACCAATCGGTTTGTTTTTTGGTCGGGTCGCGAATTTCATCAACGGCGAATTGTTCGGTCGGATCACCGACGTGCCCTGGGCAATGGTCTTTCCCCATGGTGGGCCGTTGCCGCGCCATCCGAGCCAACTATACGAGGCGGGTCTGGAAGGATTGGTCTTGTTTGCGGTTGTCGGCGTCACGGCGTTGGCCACCCATGCGCGGTTCCGACCGGGGTTGATCCTTGGGTTGTTTCTGATCGGCTATGGGTGCGCGCGATCAGTGGTAGAGTTGTTTCGTGAACCAGACGCCCATCTTGGTTTCATCCTCGGCCCGATCACCATGGGGCAGATCCTGTCTGCACCAATGATCTTGATCGGTCTTGTCGCGCTGCTCACGGCGGTGCGCCGGCCCGCGTTGAACCCCAAGTTGAATGATGACTGATTTGTTGCTCCCGGCCATACTGCGGCGCCTCCAGCGCGCCGGGCCGATGACCGTCGCCGAGTATATGGCCGAGGCGCTGCACGATCGTTCCGGTGGATACTACGCCAGCGGTGATCCGTTGGGCGCTAGCGGGGATTTCGTCACCGCGCCGGAGATCTCCCAGATGTTTGGTGAATTAGTCGGGCTTTGGACGCTCTCGGCATGGATTGGAGCCGGTGCGCCGAAACGAGCGTGCCTCGTAGAGCTCGGACCGGGCCGGGGAACCCTCATGGCGGACATGCTTAGGGCGATCGGCAGCGACGTCGACGCGGCGGAGGTATTTCAGATCCATCTCGTTGAGACCAATCCGAGCTTGCGTGCGGTTCAAGCCAAGAGACTGGGACCCTTGAAACCGGTCTGGCACAACGATATCTCGACCCTACCGGAAGCGCCCTGGTTTCTGGTTGCTAATGAATTCCTTGACGCGCTGCCTATACGCCAATTGCGATGGACCGATGGCGCCTGGCGGGAATGTCTGGTGGTTCCAGACGAGGCTGGAACCGGGCTTGGTTGGGGTGTTGAACGGTCCGCCTCGCCGCTTGTCGGCCTTTTACCCGCCGAGACCCGTGATCGTGCTGCGGAAGGAACGATGGCAGAGCTGACGCTCGCCGCCAATGCCATAACCGGGGACATAGCGCGCCATGTCGCCGAATTCGGTGGCGCCGCTCTCTTGATTGACTATGGGAGCAAACGACAAGCGCTTGGAGGCTCGCTCCAGGCTATACAAGAACAACGTCGCGTGGATCCATTAACAGGCCCCGGCCTCGCAGATTTATCCATCCACGTAGATTTCTCACAAATTCGCGACGCGGCCGAGGATGGTGGGGCGCTGTTCGTCGGCCCAGTCGAACAAGGCCGTTTTCTTTTTGAGCTTGGCATCGAGAAACGCGCGTCAGCCTTAAAGCGCGGCGGGTCGGACTTACAACGTCGCGACATTGATGGAGCAATGTGCCGCTTGATCGGACCGAAGGAAATGGGCACCTTATTTAAGGTCGCGGCGGTACTCCCACGGGGGACACCAGACCCGGCCGGGTTTGGATCGTGTGGAGCTGATTAAGGGGCGGCGTGACACGGAATAGAGAGCGAGGGCGCGTTGATTCAGATCGACGAATTCGGTGAAAATGGAATCCGTCATGCGTTTTTCACGCGGCGGGGCGGGGTGAGCACCGGTATCTATCATTCGCTAAATTGTGGACTCGGGTCTGGCGATGATCCAGCATCAGTTCGCGTTAACAGAGCGCGGGCCATGGCGGCGCTCGATTTACCTTACCAAGCGCTTGTCACTTGCCATCAATATCATTCCACCGAGGTCGCAGTGATCGATGGTGGCGCGATCCCCAACGAGCCACCCAAAGCCGACGCCCTGGTCACCACCAGCCCCAACCTAGCGTTGGGCATCATGACCGCCGACTGCGGTCCAGTCCTGTTCGCCAATAGTCGGGACCGGATCATCGGTGCCGCCCATGCCGGTTGGCGTGGCGCGCTCGGCGGCGTTCTGGAAGCAACGGTCGATGCAATGATAGAACAAGGCGCCCGCGCCGATAATATTGTTGCGGCGGTCGGTCCAATGATCGGACCCGACTCCTATGAGGTTGGCCCGGAATTTCCCGCGCCCTTTCTCGAACAGGAAGCCGGGAACGGCGCGTTTTTCAAGGCCGCCGAGCGACCTGGGCATTTTATGTTCGATCTGCCCGGTTATATCGCGCTTCGGTTGGCGCGATTGGGGCTCGGCGATATACTTAGGCTTGACGTTGACACCTGCCGCGACGAGGTAAATTTCTTCAGTTACCGGCGCTCTCAACACCGAAGCGAGCCGGATTACGGGCGCATGCTTTCCTCCATCGCCCTGGAGACCTGACGTCATGGCCTTGTGTTTCAGCCCGGAGAAATTCGCGACCCATCAGGCGGGCGCCATCCAGCAAATGCAAGTGCTCGGTCTGGATGGCCTCTTGATGTTCAAACAAGAGAGCATGTTCTTCCGCGCCAGATATGGCACATTCGGCTTTGTTTTTTCCAGTGCCTGTATCTGGGCACCGGCGGTCGGCTCATGCTATTGACTCGAACTAACGCGCGACTTTCCGCCGCCTCTCTCGATCTAGAGGTCAGTTAGGGTATCAAGCAGTCATGCCTCATCTCTGGATTTTCTTCGCGGCGATCATGATTGGCAGTTTAGCCA
>JAPKDN010000645.1 GCA_028822575.1 Alphaproteobacteria bacterium
CTCTCGGAACGCGATATTGTGCGTGCCCTGGCTGAGCGAGGCCGGAGCGTACTGACCGAGAGCGTCGGTAACATCATGACCTCGCCGGTCATAAGCTGCACACCCGCGGAGTTGTTAACCGACGCAATGGCGACGATGACAACGAAACGCTTTCGTCACATGCCCGTTGTGAAAAGAGGCAAGCTCATTGGCATTGTCAGCATCGGCGATCTTGTCAAACATCGCCTTGATGAGCTTGAGTATGAAGCCTCGAATTTGCGAGCCTACATAGCGACGGCCTGAATCCTCAGTCGCTAAAGGGTTCTTCCCCCTCTGGCGGCGTAATTCCAAACGAATTTAAGGTCATGGCAATCAACGTGTAATAGCCGCAAAGGACGACCAGTTCGACAACGCCCGGATGCCCGAATTGCGCAACCGCTGCCTCGAATGTCACATCGTCGACATTGTGATTTTCGTTCATTTGCTTGGCGAAATGGTAAACGATTTCAGCCTTTTCGTCATTGAAAGATGGTTCCTGCTTCGTGCGAACCGCTTCGACAATGGCAGGATCAAGCCCCTCGTCAATCCCGATTGGTGCATGGGCAAAGAATTCATATTGCGCCGAAGTGTGACGGCCAGTCACGAGGATCGCCAATTCCCGCAAATCGCCAGGAAGCCCGCCGCTGTAGCGCAAATATCCACCAACTGCCTGGACTAAGTCCCCCAATTCCGGCGCCTGTAGCAAAGCCTTAAACGGACCTCTCACGCCGCCACGAGGGCCACTGCTAATTCTCTCATAGACCGCTCTCTGCGCTTCGGTCAGCTTAGTTTCGTCAAA
This sequence comes from Alphaproteobacteria bacterium, assembly GCA_028822575.1. The sequence continues at coordinate 818 of JAPKDN010000645.1, forward strand.
TTCAGGAAGACGGGACATCTATATCTCTCTTAATGTTAAAGATTAGAATTATTACTTAAAATGCTAATGATCTATAATTAATCGATTCCAATGATATTCAAACAATGGATTATCAAAAAGCAAACTTCATTCCTAACTATTTCCCTACATGCTCTCGGAATATATAAGACACATAGACCAGAATTGCAGTCCATGCAGACAGGAAAAGGTATATGACCGAAACAATTCGCCGCCGCCAAAGTTCGCATTGGGGCGCTTTTTCAGCTCTCGTGGACGATGGCCGGATGACTGGTGTCACCCCTTTTGAAGCAGACCCAAAACCATCCCCCCTGATTGAATCGATGTCCGATGCGCTTTATGCCGATTGCCGAGTCAAACAGCCGATGGTTCGCAAAGGCTGGCTTGAAGACGGTCCCGGTGGCCGGCGCGAGGCACGTGGTGGCGAGCCGTTTGTGCCGATTGAGTGGGATCAAGCCGTCGACCTTGTGACCAATGAGTTGAACCGAGTTCGCAACACCTTTGGCAATCAAGCCATATTTGGCGGCTCATACGGATGGTCGAGTGCTGGACGCTTCCATCATGCACAAACGCTGCTTAAACGTTTCCTTGGTTGCATCGGTGGCTTCACATCCAGCGTCAACAGCTACAGCAACGCAGCCGGACAGGTGATCCTCCCACACGTATTGGGTGGTGGTGCCGCCGCTGGCTACGGCCCCTATACGTCCTGGGACAGTATCGAGACCAATACCGAGCTGTTCATCTCTTTTGGTGGCATTGGCTTGAAGAATACGCAAGTTGAGCCCGGGGGCATGGGGGAGCATGCGACCCACAAATGGCTCCCACGTCTCAAGGCAGCGGGCATCGAGTTCGTCAGCGTCACACCCTGCCGCGACGATACCGCAGATTACCTGGATGCGGAATGGTGGGCAGTGCGACCAAACAGTGATGTCGCCATCATGCTCGGTTTGGCGCATACGCTCTATACTGAGGGCCTGCACGATGAAGCCTTCCTTGAGCGTTATTGCACCGGCTTCGACAAATTCCGCGATTATTTGACCGGAAAGTCGGACGGCCAGCCGAAGTCGGCCGATTGGGCAGCGAACTTATCAGAAATAGATGCTGAGGCTATCCGCAGCTTAGCGCGAAAAATGGCGGCGAAGCGCACAATGATCGGCACCGCCTATTCTCTCCAGCGGGGCGACCATGGGGAGCAGCCCTATTGGATGACCGTCACCTTGGCGGCAATGCTGGGCGAGATCGGCTTGCCGGGTGGCGGCTGCGGATTCGGCTACGGAAGTATGAACGGCTATGGCAACCCATCCATGCGCGTTCCCTCCCCCGTTATGCAAACCGGCGAAAACCCAGTGCGAGATTTCATACCGGTCGCGCGCATTGCGGACCTTCTGCTCAATCCCAGAACCACTTACCAATACAACGGTGAGGACCGCGTCTATCCTGATATCCGCTTGGTTTATTGGTGCGGTGGAAACCCCTTTCATCACCACCAGGACCTAAACCGCTTAATCGAGGCTTGGCGCAAGCCAGAGACGATCATCGTAAATGAACCCTGGTGGACGTCGACCGCGCGCTTTGCAGACATAGTACTGCCAGCGACAACCACCATGGAGCGCAATGATATCGGCGCCAGTTCTCGGGATCGGTATTGGTTAGCTATGCAAAAAGTGGTCGATCCTATCGGACAATCACGCAACGACTATGACATTTTCTCCAGCTTTGCCGAGAAAATGGGTGTGTTGAATGCCTTTACTGAAGGTCGCGACGAAGATGAATGGCTTCGCCATCTCTACGATGTCGCGCGCCAGCAGGCGGCCCGCCAGAAGATTGAAATGTTGGATTTTGATGACTTTTGGAAACAGGGATATACCGAGAGCCCGAAGCCAAGTGAACCTTTCGTGTTC
>JAPKDN010000646.1 GCA_028822575.1 Alphaproteobacteria bacterium
TGACAGAAAACCGCATTGCGGTGATCGGTACGCCTGACGATGCCATCGAGTACATCGAAACTCTGCTCGAAGGCTCTGGTGGGTTTGGTAGTTTGATGCAGCTTGCGCATAATTGGGCCAACTGGGAAGCGACGAAGCGGAGCTATGAGTTGATCGCGCGCTACGTGATGCCGCACTTCCAAAAATCAAACCTCAATCGCACTTACAGCTACAATTACAGCCGGGACAACAAAGAGAAGTTCCAGGGTCAGGCGGCGCAAGCGGTGCAAAGCGAGATAGAACGCTATCAAGCGAAGAAAGGTGAAGCGGCGGAGTAGCGGTTCGAACGAGCCTTCACTACCGGATCGTTATTCCGGGTTCGCTTTGCGCCTCGGAAAGATGATGGCTGAGTAGTTTTGTATCTGGATACCTAATCAACCAGTTAGTCCACCACTGCCATACCGCCGCCGCCGCGGGGGTCGGCCCCGCCGCGCCAGGTTCTGTCGGGGGCGATTTGGACCACATGGGCGCGCGACATGACCGGGTCGAAGCTGACCGCACTTTGTTTCACCTCGTGCCCCATATCCGTTAATTGTCGGCAGACTGCCCCTTGCACCCGCGCTTCCGCGTGAATGGCACCGCCCTCACAATGGATGCGGGGCACGGTCACTGCCTCCACCGGTGACATGCCGAAATCAACGATGTTGAGGATCGATTGCAGGACTGCGCTAATGATGACGCTGCCGCCCGGCGCGCCGACGACGATGGCGGGCTTGCCGTCGCGGAGCAGCATCGTCGGCACCATGCCGGTCGTGCGTGCTTTCCCGACTTCGATTGAATTGCTGCTGCCGGGATAGGGGTCGAATAGCTTCATCGAGTTGTTGTAGACGAAACCCATCCCCGGGGTGATCACGCCCGAGCCAGTGCCGAGCGTGTGGGTGCAGGAGACCGCGTTTCCAAGTTCGTCATAGATCGAGATATGGGTGGTGCATGACGGTGGTTCTTCTTTGCCGTCACCAAGGAATTCGCCCGCCTTGATCTTCTCTGCCCATTCCGCTGCGCGCTCTTGCGAAGCCAGCATATCGACCGGCACGTCGGCGAAGTCAGGATCGGCGAGGTATTCGTTGCGATCCGTATGCGCCGCCGCCATGGCGCGGGCGACCAGATCGATATGGCCTGCCGAGCCGTGACCTTCAGCCGCTAAATCAAAATGTTCGAGAATTTGCAGCATCTGGATCAAAGTGACCCCACTGCCCGGCGGTGGGTTCGAGGAAACGTCATATCCCCGGTAGCGGCCTTTCACCGGGTCGCCCGACCGGGTCTTGAACTGGGCTAAATCATCCGCCGTCACGAACGAGCCGTTCGCGGATAGGTCGGCGGCGATATCGGCAGCCAATTGGCCGCGATAGAAACCGCCCGGTCCCTCGGCGGCAATCCGCTCGAAGGTGCGTGCCATATTCGGATTTCGGTGAACTTCGCCGACGGGGAAGAGAGCGCCGTCCGCTTTTAGGTGGATACGTTTGCATTCTTGTGTGGCCGAGACCCGCTGCACCCCGCCCGGTACCCCCGCCATCATGGGACGTGAGAGGAAGTCGTGGGCGAAACATCCGACTGCTGTGCCGTCGCGAGCGAGCCGCGCGGCTGGTGCCACGAGTTCGTCCAACGGCTTGGTGCAGAAACGCTCGTGGACCTCACCAAAACCGGCGACCGTGCCTGGCGTCAGGATCGAGGTGTAACCGAGCTCGCTGCGGAAATCGTCGAAGATCGTATAGCCCGATATCTCTGTCCGGCCGCGTACGTCGTGCATCCACATCTCAGGCGTCACCAGGGACCCGGCGCGCGCGTGGAAATCGATCATGCCGTTCTCGCCGTTCTCCGCATCGAAGAATTGAAAGCTGCCCATGCCGCCGAGGCCACACATGAACGGATCGACAACCATCTGCGCGAAAGCGGTTGCGACCGCCGCGTCGAAGGCGTTGCCGCCCGCACTTAAGATCTCCGCTCCGACATCCGCCGCGCGCGGTTGCGGGCAAACGACAATTCCTTTCATGTCGAGTCTCCTATGTTCTGAGGGTCAGTCCGCCATCGACCGTGAGGCCGTGGCCGGAGACGAAGCCGGCATCGTCCGACGCCAGAAACAGCGCGGCACGGGCGATGTCGATGGGCTCGCCTAGGCGACGGAGCGCCGCTTTCTTGGCCCAGATCGCCGCGATGTCGTCGTCCTGGAATGCAGCCTGGGTCATGCCGGTCTGAATGGCCCCAGGTTCGATATAATTCGCGGTGATACCGAACTTCCCGAGGTCGAGCGCCAAGGCGCGGGTCATGCCGGCGACCCCGGCCTTCGACGCGCTATAGGCGGCGAGACCGTAATCGGTCATCCGCGCCATGACGGAGGCCGTGTTGACGATCCGTCCGGCAGGCGATTCCTTCAAATGCGGGACCGCCTCCGTCGCGAGGCGAAATTGCGCGGTCAGATTGACCGACAGTGTCAGGTTCCAATCTTCTTCCGTTTGCTCGCCGACAATTGCGCGGCGCGAGATGCCGGCGTTGTTGAACAAAATATCGAGGCGACCGTATCGCTCAATCGCCGTGTCGACGATATTGCCGGGTGCGTCATCATCCGTGACGTCCTGCTCCAAAACGGAGATACGGGAATGTTCCGCATGTACTTCCTCGAGCGGCGTTCCCGGGCGGTCGACCGCCAGCACATTGGCGCCTTCCGAAGCGAAGAGCTGCGCTGACGCTTTGCCGATTCC
>JAPKDN010000647.1 GCA_028822575.1 Alphaproteobacteria bacterium
CGTAGGACCGGATCTGATGACCCCATCCGATCGCTGATTTTGTCGCCTCGATGGCGGTGGCCTCTTCCTCGCGCCGCCGCAGCTCATGCTCGTATAATCGGGCGCGCAGCATATCCATGGCGGTAGCCCTGTTTCGATGTTGGGAGCGATCGTTCTGACATTGGACAACGATCCCCGTCGGGATATGCGTCATGCGAACCGCAGAATCGGTACGGTTAACGTGCTGGCCGCCAGCGCCCGATGCCCGATAGGTGTCGACCCTGAGATCCTTATCCTCGATCACCACGTCAATCGAATCGTCGACGACCGGATAGACCCAGGCGGATGAAAAACTCGTATGTCGCCGAGCCGCGCTGTCATAAGGCGAGATGCGAACCAGACGATGCACCCCGCTCTCGGTCTTCAGCCATCCGTAAGCGTTATGGCCCAAAATTTTGAGGGTGACTGACTTTATCCCCGCTTCTTCCCCAGGGCTTTCCTCAAGATATTCGACTTTGTATCCACGGCTATCACACCATCTGGAATACATCCTGAGCAGCATCTGAGCCCAATCCTGGGCCTCGGTTCCGCCGGCGCCTGCGTGCACCTCAAGATAGCAATCGTTTGAATCCGCTTCGCCAGACAACAAGGACTCAAGCTGTTTTTTGGCGCAAATTCCCTTGATCCGCTCAAGCGTTGCCTCTGCCTCGGCGACGATTTCCTCCTCTCCCTCGGCGTCACCAAGCTCGATCATCTCCAGGGCTTCTTCAATCTCCCGGGAGAGCCCTCTGACATCACCGATGGCTTTTTCAAGGTGGGTACGTTCGCGCAGCAACTCCTGCGCGCGCTCTTGATTGTTCCAAAGGCCTGGATCCCCTGTTAGAGCGTTCAGCTCCTCCAGGCGAAGAAGCGCTTGATCCCAGTCAAAGATGCCTCCGGAGAAGCTCGATTGACTGCCTAATCTCTTCCGCTGTGGCCGATATTTCCGCGCGCATGGGATCTCCAGAAATCTCAGAGGATAAACACCTAAGCTCTTAATAAAGCCCACGCCCGGAGCCCGCAACCGCCGGTGTTGCTCCCGCTCCGCCATCGTCAGACGTTTTCGCACCGCCTGACCACCCCGCTGTGTAACCACCGTCGATGATCTCACTTGCTTCCGTCGGCTCCGTGCCGGGTTTGAAGACTTCGAGGATTACGTTCTTATCCCCCGATCGCGCCAAAGTCCCGGTTTCACTATTGATTCGGACATGCATTATGCCGGGAGGAGCTCGGAACGGGATTTCCGGACGCCCCTTCAAGGCCTCGGCCATGAAATTCTTGAACAATGGCGCCGCGACATTCGAACCGGTATCCCGACGACCCAGCGTGCGGGGTGTGTCAAACCCAACATACGCTCCCACCACCAAATCCGGCGTAAACCCGACAAACCACGTATCAATATTATCGTTCGTGGTCCCGGTTTTGCCCGCGAGAGGCTTACCGAGTTCCGCGATAAGCCGTCCGGTACCTCGCCGGACTACGCCTTCCAGCATGCGCACCATCTGATAAGCCGAGGTGGGGTCGGCGACCTGCTCTCTTACGTCCGGGATCTTGGGCACCGGCGCGTTCGCCCATTGCCGGGAAACACATTCTTCGCACGGGCGATCGTCATGACGAAACACCGTCCAACCGTTTCTGTCCTGCACCCGATCGATCAGGATAGGCGCGACCCGCTTGCCACCGTTGACCAGCATCGCATACCCGGTCGTCAACCTCATCAAAGTGGTCTCTCCGGCACCCAGCGACATCGAAAGTTGGGGGGGCATCGAGTCGACTATGCCGAAACGTCGGGCGTATTCCGCCACCCTGTCCATGCCAATCGTTTGAGCCAATCGCACGGTCATCAGATTGCGGGACTTCTCGATCCCCAGCCGCATCGCGCTGGGCCCATAAAATTTCTTAGTGTAATTAGCCGGCTTCCACTTGCCGAGCCCCGCCCCCTGATCAATCACGAAAGGCGCGTCGAGAATTCGACTGGCGGGGGTGTAGCCCTGATCCAAGGCAGCGAGATAAACGAACGGTTTGAATGCCGACCCTGGTTGCCGTCGAGCCTGGGTCACACGATTGAATTCCGAAAGCTCGAAGTTCCATCCGCCGCTCATCGCTAGAACCCTGCCCGTGTGCGGGTCCATCGCCACTATCGCACCACCAACGTCTGGAACTTGACGGAGCCCGTGGATATTATCCGCGTAAGGTTTACCGTCCGCGTTTTCTGCCATCGGCTCAACCAAGACAACGTCACCCTTGGTTACAACATCCCCGGCAGTTTTAACCTTGGGTCCCAGCCGCTGGTTTTCTTTCCACGGTCTTGCCCAGCGCAGTTCCTCAAGAGGGATTTCGCCGAGCCCCCCGTCAGCGAAGCCGATCCGCGCTCGCCCCCTCTCGACCACCAAAACGAGCGCTACGCGCCACGACGACAGAAGGCCAGCCGGCTGCTCCAGACCCTTGAGCGCATTCCCCCATCCCGCGACGACCGGGATTCGGCTCACCGGGCCCCGCCAGCCATGCCGCCGATCATAACCCACAAGGCCGGCCCGCAACGCCTTGTCGGCGATCCTTTGAAGTCGTGGGTCAACAGTGGTCCTCACCGAGAGGCCACCCCCATACACACCCTTCTCGCCGAACCGCGCCATTAGGTCGCGTCGCACTTCCTCCGTGAAATAAGCGGCCTCGACAAATTCCGTGGCGGAACGGTTCTTAACCAGCAGCGG
>JAPKDN010000648.1 GCA_028822575.1 Alphaproteobacteria bacterium
GCGCAACGCCTCAAAAACCTCTCCGGTCATGTGGGTGGCGAACCCGATCACCCGCCCCGCCTCGACCCGCGCCCATTTGCTGTGGGTTCCCGGCAGGCAGACCATGGCCGACTCGTCACCCAGCATGTTACGGGCGCCGAGGATCTGAACCTCCTCGCCCCTCATCACGTCGGGGGTTCCGCCCGCGTCATGATGTGAGAGACCGGGTGCGATCCAGATCCGCCGACCACGCGCCAGATCCACAGGCAAAAGCGCCGCCGCGAGTTCCGCGACATTGGCCGGGCAGCTAAGATACGGCGCCTCGTGCCAGCCTAGCCGGCTTCCGATCATGCCGGAAAGCACCACCGGCGCCGCCTTGTCCGCCGCGTCAAGCCAATCACCGACGGCCTCCTCGAACGCGGCCTCGAAAGCGCCGGCCTCGATCGCCATGATGCCGGAGGGCGTCTCGCGTCGTTCCAATATAGCGCCGTCCTCGGCCAATCGGTACGCGCGCAGACTGCTGGTACCCCAATCAACACCGATCGCCGCTGTATTGCTCATGAGCCGCCCCTATGCCTTTTCCGGCCCCACGCGCACGATCTGTTTGCCGGTGTTCTCGCCCTTGAGCAAACGCTCCAGCGCGTTTGGCGCGGCGCCAAGTCCCTCGGCCACGTCCTCGCGGTCCTTGAGGAGCCCTTCGCGATACCAGTCCGTCATTTCGGCGATGATCGCGTCAAACCGATCGAAATGATCCAACACCAGAAACCCCTCTATCCTGGCGCGGTTGACCAGCAGGGTCCGGTTCATTCGCGGCCCCTCGGGGATTGGGAAGGACGGCATTCCGATGGTGCCGCAGATCGCGATCCGGGCACCGATATTGATATGCTCCAACACCGCGTCGAGCTGAGCCCCGCCGACATTGTCAAAACAACAGTCGACCCCATCCGGCGCCGCCGCCGCGATGGCGGCCGAAAGATCCGGGCAAGTCTTGTAGTTGATCACCGCGTCATAGCCGAATTCCTCGGCGCAGATCCCGGCCTTCTCGTCCGAGCCGGTAACACCGATGGTCCGGCACCCCTTGATCTTGGCGATCTGCCCCACCGCCGCGCCGACCGAACCAGCCGCGGTGGTGACCAGAACGCTCTCTCTGGATCTGGGCAAACACACGGCGAGAAGGCCAACATGAGCGGTGGCGCCTGTGGCGCCGAGCACGCCAAGCGATTTCGAGATCAGGGCCAATGCCGGGTTGACCTTACGCTGAATTTCAGTGCCATCGGCGACGGTATAACCCTGCCAACCAAGCCAACCGGCGACATAATCTCCAATTCCATAATCCGGATGGTCCGATGCGACCACCTCCCCCACCGCGAAGCTGCGCATCACGCCATCCAGGGGCACTGGGTTGGCATAGTTCGCCGCCTCGGCGATCCAACCGCGCATCGCCGGGTCAACGGAGAGATAGATATTGCGTACCAGAAATTGGCCATCGCCCATCGCCGGCATCGGCGCGTCCACCGCTTCGAACAGGCTCGCGGCGACATCGGGGACGGGCCGTCGACGCAGCACAACCTGATGGTTGGTGTTGGGAAGAGGCATGGCGGGTTCCGTGCATGATTGAGAAGCGGCCCGCAGGATGCGCGGAGGGACCGCTGGGATCAAGGGAGAGCCGGCGGAGCTATTTCCAAAGATGATAGGTCAGGGCCAAGGATACGCAATGACGGATCTTGTCTTCGGGTATCGGTCCGTCGGATCGCACCAGCATCGACCGATTGCCTTCGAAGGTGAAAGTGTCGGGATAAAGGTGGCGAAACGTCTCAACCAAACGAGTTTGGCAATCAAAAAACAGGGCCACGGTGTCGGGAGTGGTCTTGAGCGTCCCAATCCTGACGGTACTTCCCGTGCAAGATTTTTTGGGGAGATAGCTGGGTTGGCCCCATTTCAACTTTTCGATGGTTTTTCGGAAGGCCTTGGTCTCTACGGCTGCTTGCTGGATTAGATTACTTAGGATCAACAGTGTATCGCGTGTCGATGGGGCAAACGCGTCGAACGCCTGTTTGATTTCATCGTCCATGAGATGTCCCAGCTTCCGGCTCGCGCAAGCCGCCATTCCTTAGATCCCACGGTGACAGAGATCTCTGTATTTCTATTCCGTGGATTATGTTCGGAAGCGATCGGTGATAAGGGTTTCCGTGGCACGTGCGGGTTATGTTGGACGAGCCAAAAGCGGATTGTGTTCGTAGGGCATTAAAAACCCTCTCCCGCTAACGCGATCAAACAAAGAATTACACGGCATTTTTACATCGTTCATTTGAAATTCTTAAGGTGAAGCCGCCGATTTACTCTACTCCGGGCGACGGGCTTGATCGGGAAATTCAAGCAACCGGGAGCGCAGGCACGGAAACATGGGAAACTCAAACTTGTTCAAGTGCTTGTCCGGCGCCTTTTGCGGCTCTGTTTCGCGCCATCGCTGACAGTTCGTGGTGGCGTCTATTAAATGACGGACGACGGAACAGAATTCATCCAGTGTATTTTCCGGCCGGCGGTATCCAGAATTGTGAATTGGATCGATGATTTTTTCGATGGAGCAACCCCGATTCATGCAGCGCCATCGTGGAAACCCACCGGACGCCAGCCTCATATAGATTTTGATACAGGACCACGTCTTGATCCCGCCAAACGCCGAGAAAATAGAGTGAATCGGTGCAATAGGTAATCGTGGTCGGTGTATCCATCGCCGAACCCAAATGAC
>JAPKDN010000649.1 GCA_028822575.1 Alphaproteobacteria bacterium
AAGCCCTCGTGCCCGGCACGCGCCGCCATCGCGTTGATCGTCGCGATGATATCGGTGTTGTTTAATTGGGATCCAAGCAGAAATTTATACAGTAAGCGCGGCGGCACCCCCTTGAACGCCCCTACGCGGGTAGGCTCCATCGCTTACGCGCCTGAATATTGATGTCCACCCAAGCGGACGTGTACAAATGCGTGAGCCGCTCTATTCTCTCGGGTGCCCGGCGCATCAAACACAAGGTTACATACCCGCCCATAGAAAACCCCGCTAACAAGCACCTAATCGGCTATTCGCGCAGAACCACCGCAACCAATGTCATCATGGCCTGTCATAACGGGGCAGGAAATCTGTCCTATATCCGCAGCGTTCTGAATCTGTATGCTCAAACCACAACGTCACAAATCAGGCTAGTTATCAGGACCAAGATCGCCTTCGTCATGATTTCCCTCTCGATCCACGACTAATTGGCCACTCTTACGGCAAAAATGCCACAGTCCGCCGGATTAACCACGCCGTATCTCTCTTGTGCGTTGACTTGGTTTACCCAATACTTGATAACGCCGCCTCGAAATGAACCACGCAATCGTTGCTGCCCAAGGGGCTCGGACACATTTTGACATTTTCAGACCTTGGCCTGAGTGAGCATGTAGTTGGCGCCGTTGCCGACGCTGGGTACGAAACACCGACGCCGATCCAGGAGCAAGCGATCCCTGTTGTCCTAATGGGACGCGATGTTCTAGGTGTCGCGCAAACCGGAACCGGTAAGACGGCTGGTTTTACCCTGCCCATGATCGACATTCTAGCGTCGGGCCGCGCAAAAGCGCGCATGCCTCGATCGTTGATCATTTGCCCGACCCGGGAATTGGCCGCGCAGGTCGCCGACAATTTTGTCACCTACGGCAAGAACAATAACTTGACCATGGCGCTGCTTATCGGCGGCGTCGCGTTCACCGAACAAACGCAGAAGCTGGATCGGGGCGTCGACGTTCTTATCGCGACGCCAGGCCGTTTGCTGGATCATTTTGAGCGCGGCAAGGTGTTGTTGAATGACGTCAAGATCCTCGTGATCGACGAAGCGGACCGGATGCTCGATATGGGCTTTATCCCAGACGTCGAGAAAATTGTCGGCATGCTACCTAAAATCCGACAAACACTGTTTTTCTCCGCGACGATGGACCGAGGTATTCGCAAGTTGGCGGATGCGTTCCTAATGAATCCGAAGGAAATTTCCGTCGCGCCGCCGGCCAGCACCGCCGATACCGTCGTTCAGCACATCGTTCATACGGATGTGAAGGGCAAGCGCGATGTTCTGAGATCTCTTATCGAGAGCGAGGAGGTCGCTAATGCCTTAATTTTCTGTAACCGTAAGCGAGATTGTGGCGTGGTCCATCGCTCTCTGGTCCGCCACGGTTACGACGCCGTGGTCCTGCATGGCGACATGTCACAACCGGCCCGCACCGAAACGCTGGCCAAGTTCAAGGCTGGTGAAGCCCGACTTTTGGTTTGCAGTGACGTCGCAGCGAGAGGCCTCGACATTGCTGGCCTAAGTCATGTTTTCAATTTCGACGTACCTACCAACGCGGAGGATTACGTCCATCGGATTGGCCGGACCGGCAGAGCGGGCCGCAGCGGACGGTCCTTCACAATCGCTGTCTCTGAGGACTCCAAATACGTCCAAGCGATCACCAAATTGATCAATAAAAATATAAATGTTGTTCAGATTGAGGGTCTGACATCGTCGCCGAAAGTAGCGCCGCGACCAAGCCCGGCGACAACCGAGGCGGAAGCCCCCCGCTCGCCCTCAAGGCGCAAACGTCCCCCGCGCCGGACCGAGGAAGACAAAGCGACGTCCCCGACCAGCACGACGACGACAACGACAACGCCACCCGAAACCAAAGAGGTAGATCTCGCCGCACAGCCTCAGCCCGTGGTAGCCGAGCGCGAGGAACGCCAACGGGAACGGTCTCGCCGCCCCACTCGCGAGGATGCACAGATTCGATCCCAATCCGCTCCCACCCGCCGGCAACGTGGAGAACGGGTTTATCCCGGCGAGAAGGTACCACCGCCCGTACCGGCAAACGCACCGACCAAAGGGATGGGCGACCATGTTCCCGCGTTCATGCTCAGGCCAGCGCGCTCAAGCGTCGCCTGACGAGTACGTTTTATTTAGATCCTCACCACCGTGATAGCTCACACTCCATCGACAATCCGCTAAACTATCTTCCAGTCTAACAATTAGGCTGCTCCGGGAACAGCCCACTAGCACGGAGGCGGCTAGGCCATACAAACCATATTTGTTCATGTGAAATGCGAGATCGGCGAAGAATATCGGGTCACCGATACCGCCGCGCAATACGTTAAATATATTTCCAAGGTCCATTCGGCTTTGGGTTACTATGACATAATGACGAAATGCTATATGCCAGATTGCGAGGATATCGGCCGTTACGTGACCGAACAGACCCAGCGTGAAAGATACTTTTACGATCATTACATTCAAGGCATTTTGACGGACTCCTAGATTGTTTATTTTGGCCTAAATCCATGTTTAAAGAGGAAATTCCGCGTCGTTATTTTCGACTCCAAAGGGGGTGCTCGTGGGCTCTACAGTCCTCAGTGTCGACATCGAGCCCCAAGCTTTATCCGAGATTGGGGTGGGCTATGAGAAAGCCGAATTTATCCAACGCTTCATGGGCCTTGCCACTGCGCTATCCGCGT
>JAPKDN010000650.1 GCA_028822575.1 Alphaproteobacteria bacterium
AGGCAGCCCCTGGTTCACCGCTATCGGCGATCTCCTTGATTAGCATGCTTCGGTCCTATCCCGTGGTGGAAGTGAGTGCGTCGGCCGAAACCATGTTGCATGCCTATTCGATAGCCGAGAACAGTCGAGCGTTCTGTTGGCCGCAAACGCGCGTTTTGCCGGCTTCCTGGACCTCGGGTCAATTTAGCGGCTGTTACACGCCCGCAATATCGAGGACACGCAAAATCAACTCACGAAGCTACTAGGTGAAGGCTTCATCATTAAATTCGTGACTCGCACTGTCCAAGAACATGAGTCCGACTGGATCCTGATCCGATTCAACTTCGAAAGCTTCGAAAGCTTCGAAAGCTTCGAAAGCTTCGACGATACATATGGGTTCCAGCAAGGCGATCAAGCCGTCATTATCCTCGAAAACCAGTTCAGCGGCAGCGATAACTTCACCGTTGGGTTGCGAGCTCAGACCGTTGCCAACGTCCCCCCCCTCCTGAAACCTTCACAGCTAATGTCTCAGCTCCACCGATATCCACGCGCGTCACGCCGATTTCTTCGCGAGTACGTCCCAAGACAAGTCCCGCCGCCTCGGGGCCAGTATTGGGAAGGCAAATCATGAACTTCACGCCGCCAAAATGATAAACCGAATCGCAAAGTCTGAGGTTGTCTCAAAGTATATTGGCAATAGCGCCGAGGACTTGATCGCGCACTAGATGGCCGTGATCGTTATTGACCTTAGTGAAATGATTGATATCGATGAGCACTAGGAAACATGGCTGCGTGGTCAGACACGTTCTTTGTTTTTATAGCTTGAGATCACGCTCTATGTTGGCGCAGCGGTGCAACCCGGGTAACGGATCCAGATTCGAAAACGCCGCCCGAAATACCTTCGCCATGCGTCGAGACCAGCCCACGAACGGATCGATCTTTATCAGTAGAAAGTCGTATTCCTCGCACGGAACCTTATCGTCCAGCCAGGCGCAACGAGCTAGATTTTCGCGCCTTCGAACAGCTCCTCAAGAGCCCCCACCAATGCCTGGAACGCGTACGGCGCGAACAGGCTGGCGCCCCAACGTTGGGCATACAAACGCCCACATTTCGTGGTTTCATGAGCCGCTTCGACGGTCAATCCCAGATCTAGTTTAACCTTTCAAACAACCGATCTATATAACAGGGCTGGCCAACAAACCGACTCCTTGGCGTCACGATCGAACTCCTCCACAATCTGTTGAAGGTCAGTGGGAGACGCCGAAGCATCCGGTGACGAGCCGGCTAGGCCGGTAGGCGTCATTGCAACACCTCCACCAAACCACATCAAAGCCAAATTCCCGCCTCTTGATTCTCCAGCCTAGCTTCCATTCGCCGGCGCACCGCGTACTATAAATCTAAAGCTATAAAGCCAAGGGCACCACCTCGCCTCGCTTGGTCAAACGCGACCTGCTATATCCACCGCGGTGGGCGCCTTGGAGGGTATAGCGCATGGACGAGGTGTTGATTGGGTATTGGAGAATCGCATGAAACTCGCGGAACAGGCGGCTATCGTTACGGGCGGCGGAGGCGGATTGGGCGCAGCAACGGCACGGGCCCTGGCAACTGCCGGCGCCAAAGTGACTCTCTTGGACGTCAACATGGAGGCGGCTAACGCCGTCGCAAAAGAGATTGGCGGCACCGCGATCTACTGCGACGTCTCGGACGCCGGTTCCGCAGAGGACGCCATCGCAACGGCACGCGACGCCCAAGGACCAGCCCGGGTGCTAGTGAATTGTGCAGGCATAGGTCCGGCTGAGCGAATCGTTAGTAGAAACGGCCCAATGCCGCTGGAAAATTTTCGGCGGGTGATCGAAATCAATCTTATCGGCACCTTTAATCTTACCCGGCTCGCCGCCGCCGACATGGTGGGGCTGGCGCCGATGGAGGATAGCGAGCGCGGCGTGATCATCTCGACAGCTTCCGTCGCCGCCTTCGAGGGACAGATCGGGCAAGCTGCCTACAGCGCGTCCAAGGGCGGCGTGCACGCCTTGACGATCGTCGGGGCCAGGGAGTTCGCTCGCAGCGGCATCCGTGTCAACACCATCGCGCCAGGTCTTTTTAGAACACCGATGTTATTAGGCATGCCGCAAGAGGTACAGGACAGCCTTGCCGCGTCGGTTCCCTACCCGTCCCGGTTCGGCCTGCCCGAGGAATACGCCAAACTTGCTATAAGCATCCTCGACAACGTCATGTTGAACGGCGAAACCATACGGCTGGATGGCGCCATCAGGATGGCGCCTCGATAGTACTCAGTCGTTAAGGCGACGACGCCGCGTATCGGAGACCTTTGATTTAGTGGTAGATATTGGATCGACCGACAAGCAGGGCGTGGGGCGATGAATCTACTTTACGAGGCGGCGGTATTTCTGGGAGCGGCGGTAGTCGCGGTACCGCTATTCAGCCGGCTCGGCCTAGGCTCGATACTTGGATACCTAGCGGCAGGCATTTTGATTGGCCCAAACCTGCTTGGATTCGTAAGCAACGTTCAAAATATCCTTCACTTCTCAGAGTTCGGGGTAGTCTTACTGTTGTTTTTGATCGGCTTGGAACTCCAGCCGTCGCGTCTTCTCGGCCTGCGCCGACCAATCTTTCTAATGGGTGGAGCTCAGGTCATCGGCACAGGAGGGCTTCTGGCAGCCGGTGGTCTCGCGTTGGGCCTCGGCGTCGGCACCGCCATCGTCACCGGCCTGA
>JAPKDN010000027.1 GCA_028822575.1 Alphaproteobacteria bacterium
TGTAAACTTGCATGCTTGGGTTTTAGTTGTCAGGACCCTCCGCGCGCCGGTGCCCGGGAACAAGCCAAACACATTGCCGCTGGCGGACCGGATCACGTCGCAGCGGTATCTTGCAATCCCGCGACCTTCGCGCGTGACGCGCGCATCTTGTCCGAGGCCGGTTACCTCTTGGATCGGGTGGTTCCTATTGATCAGTTTCTTTGGTCACCCCATGTCGAACTCGTCGCTCACTTCCGGCGCGGAACGGCGGCGTGACTGATGGGTCGACACTTCAAAAACGCTCGGTCCTTATTTCCGGGCATGCCACTAGCGTTTCGTTGGAAGAGGAATTCTGGGTTGCTCTAAAACGCGTCTCTACAGACCGTGAACAGTCAATCAATGAACTGATCTCTGAATTGGACCGCAACCGGGTGGGCAATCTATCCAGTACGATCAGGGTTTTTGTTCTGCGCCAATTTTCTAGCGAAGGGTAACCCCGCCCAGACACCTAATTGAGCAAACCTTTCAATATACTTTTCAAGGCATCACGTGGCTTGAGTTTGTCCAGGGAAGGCAAGGGGTTGCTTTGTTGCTCACCCTCCGCCTCGGTGACAGGCGCCGACGGAGCAACTTTGGGAGTGACAACACTCCTGAACTGCCGCAGAACGCCCCTTTGGACAACGCGTCGCAAAACATAGGCCTGCATTCTTTCAACATCCAATATGGTTCTTGGATTATCCAGAGGCCCCGTGTGGTGAACGCCAATAGGCGGAGAATTCGGGTGATCGGATAGCCAAAAACGAGATCGCGCATCCATTTCTTGGGAGGGCAGGTTAACGATGACGTTGGTTCTTCCGGCCACCACCTTGGAACTCAAGGCGATATCGTCCGAACGCAGCACGCCATCGGTGACGGAATAAGTAGCCCGCAATTCGTCGATCGGCGTCGTCCCTCCCTTCATTGCCCTTTGAGCCAATTTCAGAAAGTCGAGCGCGCCATCGAGTTTTTTCAGCTGCTCACTTACGGCAGGCAAATCCATACCGTCTATCGAGCCATCGTGAATTCGAATCTTCCCATTTCCCTGAAGAGAGGAAATCATGTCAAATTCCGAAGCGCCTCGTGTTGAGAGCTGTGTTTCATAATCGAGAATTCCGCTTACCTGTCCCTTATTCGACACCGCCAGCGCCACCGCGCGAATATCCGCGTTCTCAACTTTCAACACCATCTCGGCAGCAGGGGTATCTATCGTTTCCAAACGCCCCGATCCGGCGATGCGTCCCCCGAACAGTCCACCACCAAATTGGCTCAACGTCAGCCGGCCACCCACCAACTTCGCTTTGAGGCCGGCGCCGTCCACGATATAGGACCCATAGGTAACCTTCTTGGCGCTCAGATCCAACTCAGCGTCGAAGGCGCCGAGCGCCCTCAAATCGACACGATCACGTGACCACTCACGACCACGCACTTTTACCGGAACCGCGACAACCGCCCTTTTTGTTTTCGGCGTGGTCGCAGCGAGCCATGGGTTTAGTTCCAGGTCGCTGGTCTCCAATCGAACCGAGAAATTTGGTCGCGCGCCGACCAGATTTACAGCTACATCACCAGTGAAAGCCGTCGGGCCAGTTCGAAGCGAAAGCGCATTTAGACTCAACACCTTGCTATTCCCCACAACCGCGAATTTCAGGGAAAGGGGCCCTATTTCACTACGTGATGGCTTAAATTTTGGCGCCGCCATACTGATCAGTTTGACGATATCAGGATGATCCAGGGTTACTCGCGCGTTGATTTCTGGCTCCATGGCCATGGGCTTAATCAACCCTAAAACCGTCAACCGACCACCGGCGAGGTTAAGGGTTGCGTCTAAATCAACGCCCGGCCCATCGCGGCTCACAATCGAGGCAGCAGCCGTCGCGGAGCCAAACTTCAAGCCTTGGGCGACGGTGTCCTTGTCAAACAAAGCTATAAATTGTTCTACCTTCGGGTGACTAAACTTCAACGCCAAGTCCAACCTGGGCGGCGAGTCAAGCGGGCGCACCACTCCCTTCGCATCAAGCCGAGCCCCGGCAACCCTCAACACCGCATCCAAATTCAGCGATGCCAGGGACCCTAAGATCTTGGATTGAAAATTGAACCCACCAAGGTTTTGAATCGTTGGCGTAACATCTATCCCCACCAGACGCGCCAGTTTCGCAGCGGACTTGGCCGAAACGCTCACATTGATGTCCGTGCTCGGTTCCACAACCGTCCCCGCTAGCTCTCCCGTTACCTTGATCACGGCCCCACCGACGTCATTGACGGACCGGTCGCGGATGACTAATTCGCCAGACTGTACCGTCGCATCAAGCGTGGTTTCGCTGATGACCGTATCGCGATATCGCACCTCCCCAATTTTGATAAGGAGATTAGCGTCGAAGGATGAAAGCAATTTCGCTAGATCGGTCCCCGCATCAGCATGACCGTCGTCGGCATCCACGGTTGCGGGATTCGTCACGCCAACCAGCTTGCTGGCTGACAGGTAGGCATCCAGATTAATCTTATCAACAACCAAGCTCAAGCCGAAGGCCGGACGCTCCCGCAATAGCAGCGTAAGACCGCCGTCTATGCTCGTATTGTCGATGTCGAAGGTCCAATTGGTGAGATCGACCTGTTTTGGGGACGCATCGATATTGGCGCTAAAAACTCCCTTTCGAAATCGATCCGCCACCAAACCATCCAAAGGTACCTTCAACCAATTCAGGGCCGTACGAAGGTTGTCCGAGACCACATCGGCACGTCCAAAGAAGCGGGGCAGACCGGCATCCGCGTATAAGGTCCCAGTGACCGTCACATTCGTCCCACCCGGAAGTTGAGCAGTCAAAACATCCACCGCAACCGTACCCTGATCGAGCGACCCTTCGACGCGAATCTGCCTTATCGTGCTACCGCCATGGTCGAGCCCGTCAGCGGAAATCGAGAGCTTTGCGCGCATATTCCGGGGCAATTTGAAGCTCGGGGCTTCCGAATCATCACTCCCTGCACTCGTCCCCTTGGTCGAAGAGGCCGCGGCACCGGGGTCTTGGTTTTCGAAAATGCCGAACTTGTCCAAATCCAAGCGACCGAGCACCAGTTTGGCATCGATGGAAACCAAATCTGCCAAATCAGCCATAACAGCGCCCCGCAGACGGGCTTCTCCAAGTTGCACGATCAGATCGGCAACGTCTATTCGGGCCAGACCCCCGGAGATGTCGGCTGTAAGCTCCAGAGGTTTAGCGAGCATTGAAGGCCATTTCGCGTCGGAATCAAGAGCAGGCGCAACGGCATCCAACGTTTCACGAAGGTTTTTCGTGGTAATTATCAGTTTTCCGCTCAATGACGGTCCGGCTTTGGTATCGACCGTACCCTCGAAGGAAAATGCACCGCCTGCGCCCGGAAGATCGAGTTGAAGCTTGGCTGCGGCCACTCGACCAGAACCAATGCGTCCAATATTGGCCTCGAAGCTCGTTTTCAGACCCTGGTAGGTCAGCCCGCCCTTGGCGGAGAAGGGCCCGTCCAGTGACGAGGCGACAATCGTCGCGTCAAGATCCTCGATACGGTGCGGCTTAGTAACGCCAACATCGCGAAAGATCACACTACCATCGATGATCTTGGCGCCATCCAAGCGAACATCGACCCCACCAGCGCCGCCCTCAAGCCGCGCATCCGCATCCCTGGAACCGGCGTCTCCGTCCACGCCACCTGGCAATTCCCAGTTCACGGACCCATCGGCGAAACGTTCAAGCGAGATCACCGGCCGGACCAGCGTTACCGATGAAATTTGGACAGCGCCAACCAACAACGGCGCCAAGGCGACATGGACTTGCATGGCGTCCAAACGGATCATTTCTGCATCGGCCGCTCCCTTGGCATTCGACAGCCTGACATTCGCGACAGAAAGCTGAGGGGACGGCAGAATTCTAAGATCAATCGCGCCATCGATGGTTAGTTTTCGTCCGGTTCTCGCCTCCACGGCGGCGGTGATTTCCGGCTTGTACGAATTCCAATCCATGAAACTCGGACCTATTAGGATCGCGACTATCGCGACAACAATCAGGCCCGCCAAAACTGCGGCAAGTTTCTTCAACCGTCCCTCCGGAAATCCAGGGCAGATCCCATCCTACCAACCTCACTCTAGTCGCAGCACCGCAAACACACCCACGCCAGCCTTGAATAGGCGCGATGATACCTCAGTCGCAGGGTTAGCAGCACAAGAACCATTGGCAACTAGGTATCAATTTAACGATCATGCCTTGGGCCACACCTCGGAGCTCTATAGAATTTCGCAAACCTCCTCGAAATCTAACCGAGGCGCCCGTTTATAGCTCCCACTCCGATCCCCAAACCCCAGATTGCAGAGAAAATTCGAACGAATGGCGGTCCCGACGAAAAACTCTTTATCCACCGCCGCGTTGTCAAAACCCGACATAGGTCCACAATCCAATCCGAGCGCCCGCGCGGCGAGGATGAAGTAGCCGCCCTGCAGAGAACCATTGCGAAACGCCACTTCCTCAGCCATCACCGGGTTGTCGCGAAACATCCCACGCATGTCCTTATAGCGAAACAGCCTAGGCATATGCTCCCACGCGGCGAGATCGTGACCGATGATCGCGCAGACCGGGGCAGTCATAGTCTTTTCAATATTTCCCGACACCAGAGCCCGTTTCAGTCGCTCCTTCGCCGCGTCACTCTTGACGAAGACGATCCGCGCCGGGCACATATTCATGCTGGTGGGGGCCATCTTCATCAAATCATAAATGTCCCGGAGCAGCGGATCGCTTACTGGCTCTTCGGTCCATTGGGTGTGGGTGCGCGCTTTGCGGAACAACAGGTCCTGACCGACCGGGTCGAGTGTGGCAGCCGCCTCGGAGAAGGCATTGATCGGCTTTGGAGTTGTAGCGTCACTCATATGACTTTCCCCTGGGCTTCGACCCCCGGGGGCCTAGAAAATCCGTTTGGAGCTTTAGCGGCCCGGCGGGAACGAGTCACGGGATTTCGATGGGTTCTTGGTCCACCGCGCTCGTGTAATGGAAAGGGTCCCCATGGATGCGCTGACGGAATTCATCCCCACCGAACTGACCATAATGGAAGCGGCCGGGTTAATCGTGTTCAGCTATATTACCTCGGCGGTAAGCGCTACCTTCGGGCTCGGCGGCGGGGTGATGATGCTTGTGGCGATGGCCTCAATCATGCCAGCTTTGGTCGTCATTCCGGTTCATGGCGCGGTCCAGGTGGGCTCTAATGGCGGGCGCGCCTGGATGCTGCGCAAGCACATCAACTGGAGCATCTTTAAATTCTTCCTGATCGGATCGGTCATCGGTGCTGCCCTCGCCTCGCAGATCGTTGTTGCCCTGCCGCGAGATGTCTTGCGCCTAACCCTCGGTCTTTTCGTGCTATATATCGTCTGGGGCCCGAAACCAACAAAACGGGAGATCGACGACGCCGCCTATGTTCCCGTCGGGATCGGCACCACTTTCGCCAGCATGTTCGTCGGCGCCACCGGCCTCCTGATCGGCGCCTTCATGCCTCCGGGGAAACTCGGACGGATGACCACGGTAACCATGCAGGCGATCTGTGCCATGATCCAGCATGCTCTGAAGATCGTGGTTTTTGGTCTACTTGGCTTCGCGTTCTGGGAGTGGATGCCATTGGTGCTCGCGATGATCGCGACCGGATTCCTGGGCACTTTCACTGGCAAGGCCTTGCTGGAAAAAATACCAGAAAAAGCATTCGGATGGCTGTTCAAGACTTTGCTGACAGCACTGTCGATACGGCTGATTTCCTTGGCGGGTCTAGAATTGTTGCAGGGGACAAACTGACCCCATTTCAGTTCTCAATACAAATCGTCCTCGGGTAATCCGCGCTCGCCCGGCGATATTAACATCGCCGCCCAAAGCGCGCGGCTGATAACGAGCACGACGGCGACCAGCTCAAACCGTCTCGGACCAACTCCCTTCGCTTATATCGCCTCACGCGCTCCAGACTTCGCCGAGAAAGCGCAGCCAGTTCCCGCCAAGCACCCCGCGGATGCGGTTTTCGGACCAGCCGGCCCGTTCCATGGCCGGGATGAAGTTCCGGAAATCGCCGAGTGTCTCCAGCCCCTTGGGCATATCAGGCACTTTCTTGTGGGGGGTCGACGTCGAGCGCCCCTTGCCCTTGTCTGAGGAGAGGTAATTGAAGAACCCTATATCCTGGTCCTGCACCCAGTCGGTGCCGATACCGGCATTGGCCTCGCCGACTATATCGATTAAATAATCCATCGCGGCGACGCAATCGTCGACCGTGCTGTCCTCACCCTTGGGCAGGAACGGGGTGTAGCTGGCGAAGCCAACAAAGCCGCCGGCATCGGCGAGGATCTTGAGTTGTGCGTCAGTTTTGTTGCGCGCGTGTTGTTTCAGCATCGGGCAGCAATGCGTATAGGCGACCGGCACCTTGGAGTGCTTGATCGCGTCGTCGCTGGTCACCGGGCCGACATGAGACAAATCCACCAGGATACCGAGACGGTTCATCTCGTCTATCACGTGCCGGCCAAAGTCGCTGAGCCCCCCGTCCCGGCTTTCCCAACAGCCGCAGCCAACCAAGTTTTGTGAGTTATAGGTTAACTGCATCACCCTGACGCCGAGATCACGGAACAGGGCCAGATTATCCACGTCATTGTCGATCCCACTGGTGTTCTGCCATCCAAGGATGATCCCCACCTTGCCTTCGGCCTTGGCCCGCCGGATATCCTCCACGCCGTAGACCTGCAGGATCAGATCGTCATGCTCAACAAACCATCGCTTCCACTGTGCAATATTCGCCATAGTGCCCCGAAAATCATGCCAAACACAGCAAGTGCAATTGGCGGCGCTAATGCCGCCCTTGACCATGTCCTTGAAAATTGCACGGGAGAAATTAGCGATCACCAAGCAATCGATTAAGATCGCGTCATCATACGAGGTCGTCATCGGGTCGCTCCGGCTGTTTGGCGGGTATCATAAGCGTGGCCCTCTGATCGAGAAAAAATCAAGACACTATATTCCATCGTCGCCAAAACCAAGCTGCGCTCGGACAGGGCCACCCGCTCACCTCAGCGCCGGGGACCAGGCGTCATTCCCCGGGATTTCATTCCCCAGCAATTCCGGTTCCTCATGTGCGTGGAGCATCGCCAGATGAGCGGGAAAATCCTCCACAAATATCCCAGCGGCAATTCCGCGCGCCAGTCTTTCCGCGCCGTCGCTCACGCAAGGAATGTCCCCACTGACATTCCCATGACTGACCGTCGCAGCGAAGGTAAAGTTGTGCAAACCCTTGAGATATGGCGCCTTACCAGGCACGCGTTCCCGGAACTCGAAAGCGGGACCGAGGTCTGGAAAATCGAGAAATTCCTCCAAATACAGCCCGCCCGCATTATCAACCGTATCCCGAAAGGTTCTAATCTCGGACGCAAAACTCTGGGTTTCCTCCGGTGCGGTAACGTCAATGAAAAACCCGGTCCCCAAGATCACATGATCAACGGGCAAGACTTGCTCACCCGCGCTAAGCACAATCCGCCCATTACGCCACGCCGCGCCAGTAACTTCGGCGTCCAGGTGCAATCGGACGTTTTCGTACCGCCACAACCGGCGCACCGAGTCCCGGGGTGGCGCGACCCGGAAGCGAAAGACATAGGAGAGCAGATCAAGCCGCGTGGCGGCCGGTAAATCCGGAAACCCGTGGGTAAAGCCAGGATAGCCGGTGCTCTTCATTTTATTCACCCGAGGCACATTGGGAGCCCGAACCAAAATGTGGACAGCCTCCGCACCCACCTCGAGCGCCGCCGTCGCGTTATCCACCGCCGAGGCACTGAAACCCAACACCGCGACAACTTTCCCCTTCATCTCGGCGAAATCAATGTCTGCGGAGCTATGCCAGCATTGCGGCCCCAGGAACCCGCGCAACGGCTCCGGCACCCGCGGCAGGGCCATGCCTTCTCGCCCAGTTGCCAACACCAACTGGCGCACAGCGATGGTTTCCACACCCTCTGGCCCAATTGTTTGGAGATTGAATCCATATTCGGCCGCATCGATTTTCATCACGGACACGAGGTTTTCGACCGGCAACTCCAATACCTCGCGATACCAGATCAGATAATCCATCCACATGCTCGTCGGGATCTTGCCCAATGCTTCCCAGGCCTCATGCCCGTGACCAGCCTCGTGCCAGGCTCTAAAGGAAAGATTGGGGATTCCCATCGCGGGACCCGCCAAATGCTTCGGAGAGCGCAAGGTCTCCATCCGGGCATAGGTTACCCAAGGCCCCTCTTGGCCGCTGGCGCCGGCATCCAGAATTCGGATGTTCGAAATCCCGGCCCGACGCAGCGCGAATGCCGCCGCTAGGCCGCACATGCCGGCACCGACGACGACGACATCAACGACCTTTACACCGGACGCGGTGGCGCGCGGCGTGACCCAGTCGCTGGGCGGGTATTGCAGGATTTCCAAATCATGTCGCAGTCGGTCCGCGAGCGCGGTGAGGCCAATCGGCAAGTCAGTCACGGGATCAAGCCCCCTTTGGCGAGAATAATTACCTAACGCAACATTTATCGCCCTGGCGCGGCGTTTTAAACCTCGGCATTGTGACGCACCGCTCCACTTGTTCAAGTCAGAGACGCGTCATGCCTCATCGTATCGTTCTGATTCACGCTGTTCCGATGGCGGTTCAACCCGTCGCAGGCGCCTTTGCCAGCGCTTGGCCCGAAGCGGAAACGGTCAATTTACTGGAAGATTCGCTGAGCCGCGACCGGGCCACAACCGGTCGTCTCGATCGTGCGATGATGGATCGGTTTAGGGTGCTCAGCGACTACGCGCTGTCGATCGGCGCCGACGGTATCCTGTTCACCTGCTCCGCCTTCGGCCCGGCGATCGAAATGGTCGCCCGCGATGCACCGGTCCCAGTCCTCAAACCGAACGAGGCGATGTTCGACGCCGCGCTCGATATCGGCACCAGGATCGGCATGCTCGTCACGTTCCAAGGCAGTGTCACCTCGATGCGCGATGAATTCGAGGAAATGGCTGCGACTCGAAAGATCGATGCGCGTTTCGAGCCTTGCCTAGTAGAGGAAGCCATGGCCGAGCTGCGCCGGGGAGATGCAAAAAGACATAACGAACTTCTCGCCGAGGCCGCCTTGGGGCTCAACGAATGCGACGCCGTGATGCTGGCGCAATTTTCCACCGCCCAGGCCAAGGACGCGGTCGCGAAAGTCCTCGACATCCCGATACTGACCGCACCGGAAGCCGCTGTTGAGCGTATGAAGGCGGCCGTGTTGAGACTTTGAAATGTGAACGTCACCTTGGGTAAGAAACTTCTTCGAGCCTGCAGACCACGGTTTCGCCAACCAGACCGTGGTCAATCCACTTGAACCCACCGTTCGCGACAGGGACGTCTCCAGAAAACGCGTCGAAACCACTTCGACGCGACGAGACGCGCGTGCTCCGTCCAGCCCGACCAGCGCCCTGCGCCCCCGTGGGGGGCGAAGCGCAGGAATTTATTCCAAACTTCCTTCCAACACGATCATCACGCCAGCGAAAGCTGGGGCTATACCGTCGACATGTGGCGTTACCAACGGAACGATCAATCGACGCACGAGGCCAAGGAATGTTCCAGACAATAGCCCCCGCTTTTGCTGGCGCGAAGGATTGCGAAAGCGGGTTTACTCCGCGATCAAACGACCATCGTTGCACAAAAGCTCTCGGGCCCAGCAGGCTCCGCAATCCCGCTTGTGCTATCGACGTCACCGAAGCCACGGCGCCACTTTCTCCCGCTATACTCCCAATAGCGAAACGCTTTGCGACGAGGTTAACAGATGAGCGAACTCAACAAACTCACCGCTTCGGAGGCCGTCGCCGGTCTTGCCCGAGGCGAATTCACCGCCGCGGAATTGATGCGCGCGTGTCTCCACCGGGTTGCGGAGCGGGAGGAAGACGTCCGCGCCTGGGCACATATCGATCCGGACCAGGCCATGGCCGAAGCGAAAGCCTCCGATGCAGCGCGCGCGGCCGGCACTGAGCTTGGCCCGCTACATGGCCTGCCGGTCGGCATCAAGGACATCATCGACACCGCAGATATGCCCACCGAGAACGGCTCAGCCCTGTTCGAAGGACGGCGGCCAAACGCCGATGCCGGCTGCGTAGCCGCGCTCCGGGCCGCGGGCGCGGTCATCATGGGCAAGACCGTGACCACTGAGCTCGCCAACACCAACCCCAGCAAGACCCGCAACCCGCATAACCTGGCGCATACCCCCGGTGGATCGTCGGCTGGCTCCGGCGCAGGCGTCGCGGATTTTCACATGCCGTTGGCGTTGGGCACTCAAACCGGCGGGTCGGTCATTCGTCCAGCATCGTTCAATGGTGTTTATGGCCTCAAGCCCACCCTCGGGCTCATCCCCCGCAACGGCGCGCTACTTCAATCGCATACCCTGGACACGATCGGGGTCTACGGGCGCTCATTGGATGACTTGGCATTGATCACCGATAGCCTGTCGATCGCTGACCCAGGCGACCCACAAAGCTATCGAGGCAGCCGGGGCTCGCTCCGTGAGGCTCTGGCACAACCCGTGCCCAGCCCACCACGCTTTGCCTTCCTTGAAACGCCAGCCTGGGATCTCGCCAGCGCGGGGGCTCAAAAAGCGATCACCGACGTCGCCGACAGCCTTGGAAATGCCTGCGCCAAGGAAACCCCGCCTGCGCCTTTCGACCGCATTCTTGACCTGCATGGAGCCATCTTCGCCGCCGAAAATGCCCATTACTACGGCGCCTACCTCCGGGAACGACCCGAGCTGCTTAGTGATAAGATTCGTGCCCGCATGACGGCGACTTACGATGTGCCAGCCCGCGACTACATCGCCGCCCTGACAGAGCGGGACGTTATTTATGGTTCCATCGAAGCGCTGTTAAGCCGTTACGATGCGATTCTGTGTCTTCCAGCCGCAGGGCCAGCTCCACGTGGTTTCGAGAGTACCGGCGATCCCGCCTTCAATAGCCCTTGGACCTATCTCGGCGTGCCTTGTGTCTCGCTACCGCGGCTCACGGTCGAAGGCATGCCCCTTGGCGTCCAACTGGTCGGCGCCCGCGGCGCCGAGGGTCGTCTGATGCGCACCGCCCGCTGGTTGGACGACTCCCTAATGAACAAAGCAAATTAGCCCAGATGAGCATGACAGCGTCGTCGGAGCGGGATACGGTCAGTTGAAATCCTGATCAGGAGTTGTTGATGGCCACCACCCACCACCTGCCCGCCTCCATCGAGACAGTCCATTGGGGGTATTTCGACGCCGCGCTCGACCCGGTTCTGGAAATCGAGTCTGGCGACACCGTAAATCTGGAATCGGTATCTGGTGGCCCGGAAACCCTTCCCGGTGACGGCTATCACGTGCCGCCAGAACTGCTTGAGGTTCACGCCAAGGTGCCGCGCAAGATGCCTGGCCATATGCTGACCGGCCCCATCAACGTCAAGGGCGCCAAAGCGGGCCAGGTACTGCAGGTTGATATCCTCGATGTCGGGCTGCGCCAGGATTGGGGTTACAACTTCGTGCGCCCGCTATCTGGCGGCCTGCCGGGTGAGTTCGACGAGACCACCCATATGACCATCCGCCTGCACGCCGACACCAACGAAGGGGAATTGCCCTGGGGCACGCGCCTTCCACTTCGGCCGTTTTTTGGGGTCATGGGCTGCGCGCCGCCACAAGCCTGGGGCATGATCAGTTCGATCCAGCCGCGCGCCCATGGCGGCAATATGGACAACAAGGAATTGATCGCCGGCACCACCTTGTATCTGCCAATTTTCGTCGACGGAGCAAGGTTTTCTGCCGGTGATGGCCATGGCTGTCAAGGCGATGGCGAGGTCTGTGTCACCGCGATTGAGACGGCTCTATCCGGTCGGTTTCGGCTTACGGTCCGCGACGATATGAAACTGGATCTACCCCGCGCCGAAAATGCCGACGCCCTCATCACCATGGCCTTTGACGAGGACCTGGACGACGCGGCCAAGGAAGCCTTGCGCCAGATGATCGCGCTCATCGTTGCCCGCACCAATCTCAACCGCGCCCAAGCCTACGCACTCTGCTCGCTCGCCGCCGACTTGCGGGTGACCCAGATCGTCAACGGCAACAAGGGCGTTCACGTAGTACTGCCAAGATACGCGTTATAGGAGAGAACCATGCTAAAAACTCAGAGTCGCTATCCTTATTCCAGCCTGCCCTCCCGCCCCAAATATGAATGGCCGAATGGTGCCAAAGTGGCGGTCTATGTCGCGATGAATGTGGAGGCCTTCAGCTATGGCGAAGGCAGGGGTGCGGCGATCGCACCCCCGGAACAGGCCCAAAGCGACAGCGTCTATTCCTGGCGTGACTATGGCAACCGGGTGGGCTTTTGGCGTCTGATGGACATGCTGGACGACTTGGACATCCCGGCCGAGCATCAGATCAACACAGCGCTTTATGATTTTTACCCCGATATCCCGGAACGCATTCGAGCTCGGGGCGACGAGTTTCTTGGGCACGGATACACCAACTCGGATGCGCAGGGCGGTCTGCGCGAGGATCTGGAACGCGATATGATCCAGAGAACGACGCGGTCGATCATCGAGAATGAAGGCACCGCGCCGACCGGCTGGATGAGTCCCTGGCTATCGAACAGTTCGGCGACCCTGGACCTGCTCCAGGAGGAGGGATATCGCTACGTCATGGACTGGACCATGGATGACCAGCCCGTGTGGATGAAAACCCGTGCTGGACGCATCCTGTCGATGCCCTACCCCATCGAAACCAACGACAATCGCGGCATCACTTGGTATCGCTATAGCTCAGCAGAATTCACCGACATGATCATCGACGGTTTCGACGAGATGCTGGAACAGTCCGATCGCGACGGGCATCCTATGATTTGCCCGATCTCACTACACCCGTTCGTGGTTGGGCGACCTTATCGTATCCGCGAGTTGCGGCGGGCGTTCGAACATATCCTGAAGCAGCGGGATCGTATCTGGTTAACCCGACCCGGCGACATCTGCCGTCATATCGAGACTTTGCCGGCTGGCACGGTGCCAGGATCTTGATTCAAGGATTGGCACGGGTTCGCGTCTTCTCAATGGAGGGCGTAGATCCGTGCCATGGCTTTCGAGAGAATATCAACGGGTTAAGCCATATCGTCGTTGACCGTCTAAACTTCCGTGAGCCCCCGATAATATTCCAGCAAGGTCGTCCGTAGCATCGACGACATGCTCGCGCTTTCCCGCCGTCTCACGATGGTCTCGCGAAGGGCGTCGAGGCTTAGGCCTTCCCAACGACAGGTATTCAACAATCTGACCCAGACCCGCGGCTTGAGCACTATTGTCGTCCGTCGATTATTGATTGAAATGTTCTTGCGTATAGCGGTCCCGGAAGGGGCACCGGCTTTATTTCTCAATTTGACCTCTATCGGCGCAGGCGGGCGAAACCGAACGCGCCTAAAGTCATCAGCTTAGGTTGATCGGTCAATCGCCCCTTTGACCTTGCACAACAAATCCCACAACGCCTTATTGGACGTCATCGACGAGTCCAATCAACGCAAAGCGTTGAGAAAATTTCTCTCATAAGCCAAGGCCAGGCTGTTCGGCTCCGTTGCCAACGCCAGGGCTTTTTAACAAAATGGGCAATGGTAAAAAGCCGAACAGCACCTGAAATGAAAGACGTGAGATGCGCGTGTTCATTCAACACAATATTCGCTAGTTGATAGACCAACTTTCCCTGGTCGCGCGCACGGTATTCAATCCATCCCCAAACAACAACTCAAACCGAAGGCTGATTTGATGAGCATTCACGAATAGGTTTTTGACCTGCCGATCGGCTCTTCGAGAGTTTGCGTCGTTAGCCATCTTTCTTATTATAGAGTATTTTTGACAAATAATTGATAATATACCATGCTTCCTATTTTATATTTTACT
>JAPKDN010000651.1 GCA_028822575.1 Alphaproteobacteria bacterium
TGCCTGGATCGTAATAAAGAAAGTGGATGGATCATGACACGCCGTGATCGCCGGCTTTTCTGGCTAGGGTTACTGATTGCCGGTTTGGTGGCGCTTTTTACCCTAAGCGAGGTCCTGTTGCCCTTTGTTGCGGGAATGGCAATCGCCTATTTTCTCGATCCGGTGGTAGACCGGTTCGAGAAAATAGGTTGGTCGAGGACATTGGGTGCCTCCATCGTATTGGTCGGCTTCCTTATTACAGCCGTTGGCTTGTTTCTGCTTTTGGTTCCAGTCCTGAATGCTCAATTATTGCGACTGATCGACGTCGTGCCATCGATCATGGAGCGTTTGGAGCCGGTATTGCGACCGGTCTTGGCTCAATTGAACGCCGGAGCCGACGAGGCGGCACTTGGCAAAATTCCTTCCATGGCTGGCGAAGCGGTCAAATGGGCTGGTGGTCTTGTGGCGCGTCTAGTTAGCGGCGGTATTGCGGTCGCTAACCTGCTGTCTTTGATACTGATCACCCCAGTTGTCGCGTTCTATCTGCTCCGCGACTGGGACCGTATGGTCGAGACCATTGATGGTTGGCTGCCGCGCGCGCAGAGCGAAACTATCCGTGCGCAATCAGCCGCGATCGACCGAACATTGGCGGCTTTCGTGCGCGGCCAGGGGAGTGTTTGCATTGTTCTTTCGATCTTCTATGCCGCCGCGTTGAGCCTTGCGGGGCTTCAGTTTGGCGTGGTGATCGGCATTTTTGTTGGATTGATTTCCTTTGTGCCGTTCGTGGGCGCGATTGTTGGCGGTTTGTTGAGCATTGGCCTCGCCACGATACAGTTCGATACTTGGCAACCGGTCGCGATCATCGCCGGTATCTTCGTCATAGGTCAGGTATTGGAAGGCAATGTGTTGACCCCAAAACTGGTCGGTGGCGCGGTTGGTTTGCATCCGGTCTGGGTAATTTTCGCGCTGCTCGCCGGCGGGGCTCTGTTCGGTTTCGTCGGTATATTGCTGGCCTTGCCGGCGGCCGCGGTAACCGGGGTGCTGACGCGTTTCGGCCTGGCGAAGTATTTAGTCAGCGCCCTGCATTTGCACGGCATTCCCCCGCCTGATGACATCGACATTAAGGCGAAAGACCAGTCTGATGCCGGGACCGGATCGTGACCGACAAGGCGCAGTTTGTCTTTAATCTCGCTCCAAGGTCGGCTCAAGGACAAGAAGAATTTCTAGTTTCCGATTGCAATAGAGAGGCCGTCGCGTGGATTGACTGTTGGCCCGATTGGCCGGTCAAGGCCACGGGGCTTAACGTCCACGGGGAGGCCGCCTCGGGCAAGACCCATCTCGCGGCGGTCTGGCGCGCGCGTTCAGGGGCGGGATTGGTGGATAGGGCGATTTTGTCAAACGAGGCGGTCCCGGGGATTCTCTCGGAAAACTGCGATATCGTCATTGATGGATTGACTCGTGATTGGCCAGGAGAGCCAGTTTTGCACCTCCATAACCTTATCGCCGAGCGTGGCGGCGCGGTTCTTATCCTAACTCGAGTTCCGGTGGCGCGAATGGGGCTTGTGCCGCCGGACCTTTCATCCCGGTTATCGGCGATGCCGGCGGTCGCCATCGGAACTCCCGATGACGCGCTGATCATTGGGGTGATGAGCAAGCTGTTCCGGGACCGCCAGCTGCAGGTTGGGCGGGACGTCTTGGAATACATGACAAGCCGGATGCGGCGGTCCTTGGCCGAGGCGGGACGGTTGGTAGACCTGATGGACAGGCGGGCGTTGGCGGAACGACGCCCCATTACCTTGCCACTCGCCCGGTTGGCGCTGGCGGAATTGATGCTTGAAATCGATAATGATACCCCTGAAAACCGAGGAGAGTAAAGATGGATTTGGGTATAGTTGGCAAGAACGCGCTGGTTTGCGCCGCGAGTAAGGGCCTTGGTCGCGGTTGCGCGGAATCCCTGGCGGAGGCGGGCGCCAATGTGACGATCTGTTCGCGGACCGAAGCGGATATCAAGGCGACCGCCGAACAGATCCGCAAGGCACATGGCACCACCGTGAAATGGGTCGCCTGTGACATCGCCACTGAGGAAGGGCGCAAAGCCTCGCTCGACATGGCGGGCGACGTGGACATCCTGATCAACAACGCGGGCGGCCCGCCTCCAGGGGATTTCCGGGATTGGACGCGCGATGACTGGATCAAGGCGATCGATTCCAACATGCTAACCGCGATCGAACTCATCAAGGCGACGGTGGACGGAATGATGGCCCGCAAATTCGGCCGTATCGTCAACATCACCTCCGGCTCGGTGAAGTCACCAATCTCGATTCTCGGCCTGTCGAATGGTGCGCGAACTGGGTTGACCGGGTTCTGCGCCGGGATCGCCCGTGACACGGTGCGCGAAGGCGTGACCATCAACGGATTGCTGCCGGGTCCCTTCGATACCGACCGGCTGCGCGGCAATCTGTCTGTCCGTGCCAAGATCGCTGGCAGAACCTATGAAGAGATGTACGAAATCGCCGCCGCAGATAACCCGGCCGGACGGTTTGGCACCGCCGACGAATTTGGCAAGACCTGCGCGTTCCTGTGCAGCGCCCATGCCGGCTACATCAATGGTCAAAACATCCTCATGGATGGCGGCGCTTTCCGCAGCTCGATTTAGGGCTGGGCCAGGATTTTTGCTGGAGCGGTGAGAACCCTGGTGAGCCTGGAATGAAGGTCAGTGTGGGGCACG
>JAPKDN010000652.1 GCA_028822575.1 Alphaproteobacteria bacterium
CGATCTCTAGAGGGTTGGCGACGAAGAAGGCGGGTTTGTAGAACAGAACATAACCTAGCCGGCCGCCCAGGATCACGCCCAGGGTTGCGTAAAGTAGCAGGTCGTCCAGTTTCTCGGTGGTCGCAAATATGGGCGGACGCTTTGTCAACACGACACAGACGCGCCAACCCAGCATCAGGCCGGCGATATAGGCCAGCGCGTACCAACGAATGACGATCGGGCCGATCTCGATGGCGATCGGGTCGATGATCGGAAAGGAAAGAGATTCCAACATCAGGTTAGCGGTACGGGTCGTCGTTGTTCGCCAGAAAATCCTGAACGTAAAGCCGAACCCCTTCCTCCAGGCTGGTGAACTGCCCTTGATATCCAGCGTTACGGATCCGTTCCATGGATGCCACCGTAAAATATTGATACCGCTCTCGGATCTCCATGGGCGTATCGATGAACTCGATCTGGGGCGGCATGTCCAAGGCTTGAAAAACCGCGGTGGCCAAATCGGTGAAGCTGCGCGCTCGACTGGTGCCGACATTGAACAAACCCGAGACACCAGGTGTTTCGCCCAGCCAAAGCATCACGTCGACACAATCGCCGACCCAGATGAAATCCCGGCTCTGACCGCCGTCAGAAATACCCTCCCGGTGCGAGCGGAATAATACCGCCGGGTCTCCCGCGACGGCCCTGGGATAGATCTGCGCGACGACACTGCTTTGCTTGCCCTTATGTAACTCGTTCGGGCCGTAAACATTGAAAAATTTCAGTCCTGCCCAATGCGGTGGGGCCGTATCTCCTCGATTGACCATTTCGATGACACGACGGTCGAAAAGATGCTTGCTCCAGCCATAGGGGTTGAGTGGCCTGAGCCGCGCCAAGGCCTCCGGCGAGGGGTCGTCGTCGAATCCTTGCTCGCCGCCACCATAAGTGGCCGCTGAGGAGGCGTAGACAAATGGGACCGCGTGCTCGGCGCACCAGCGCCAGAGCGCTAGGGAGAGGATAAAGTTGTTTCGAATGATGAAATCGACATCACGCTCGGTGGTCGAGGAGCTGGCGCCAAGGTGATAGATGGTTTCCACCTCAATGGCATTGGCGGAGAGAAAATCTAGCAACCGCTCCGGCTCGACAAACTCGGCGACTGGGTGCTTGGCTAGATTGCGCCATTTGTCATCGTGACCAAACCGGTCGACCACCACAACATCACCCGCGCCTTCCCGCCCGCACAAGGCGGCGACGAGATTCGAGCCTATAAAACCGGCGCCACCCGTGACCACGATCATTTCGTACTCCGCCCCGATGCTCTTACCGGCGGCCAACCCATGTTGGCTTGGCGACAACACCTCGGTTTAGATAATCACTTG
The DNA here is from genome assembly GCA_028822575.1 of Alphaproteobacteria bacterium. Next base: position 1,353 of record JAPKDN010000652.1, read on the forward strand.
TCCGCCCAGCCGCAACGCATCGTCGGATTTTCCGCGACTTTCCCGGCTGGGACCTCCTATATACTAGCGTCATAGTAAGCTTGACCAGCCAGGAGCCCAGACATGCAATCCAGCAATCGACTGCTCGACGACCTCGCTAAGGTTGCCAATGGCGCTCTTTCGGCGGCTGTGGGCGCGCGCCAGGAGCTCGAGCAACTGGTGCAGCAGCGCCTTGAGCGTTTCCTCAATGAGCAAGGTTGGATCACCCGTGAAGAATTCGAGGTGGTACGCGACATGGCGCGTAAGGCCCGCGAGGCCCAAGAGGATCTTGCAGCGCGGCTTACAGAACTGGAAGCGCGAGCCGCCAAGCCAAAAGCCCGACCCCGGAAGACGCCCATTTCTGACGACAAGCCGAGCCAGGCCGAGGAATAACTGCCCGTGACGGGCGAACCCGGGCAGGCCGAACGATTTAAAAATCACGAACGCTCGATAATTTCCCCTTTCCGCCATCGTAACGCCAAATCTCGCGTCTTCCTTTCCGCGATCCTTCGAATCAATTAAACCCTGATCATGTCAATTCTTCGCACCGTCGCCACCGTCGGTGGTTTCACGATGATAAGCCGGGTTACCGGATTTATGCGCGATATACTGATCGCGGCGATTCTCGGCGCGGGCCCCATTGCCGACGCCTTTTTTATCGCCTTTAAACTGCCAAACTTTTTTCGGAGACTGACCGCCGAAGGTGCGTTCACCATCGCGTTCGTGCCAATGTTTGCGGGGCTATTGGAAAGTGAAGGCAAGACCGCCGCCTTGCGCTTTGCCGAAGAGGCCTTCGCAGTGATGGCAGCGGTGCTTCTGGCGTTCTGTATCGGGATCATAATGTTCATGCCTCAGGTCATGACTGCGCTGGCTCCGGGCTTTGTCGATACCCCAGAACGATTTGACCTAGCGGTGGACCTGACCCGGATCACCTTTGTTTATTTGCCGTTAATCTCGCTGGTTGCGCTACTGGGTGGAGTGCTTAACAGTATCGGCAAGTTCGCGGCCATGGCCTCGGCTCCGATCCTCTTGAATTTGATATTGATCTCGTCGCTCGCGGTTTTCGCTGAAGCGTTGGACTCACCCGGTCATGTTCTTGCCTGGGGCGTGGCGGGGGCGGGTTTTGCTCAATTCCTTTGGTTGCTGGAGGCCTGTCGGCGTTCGGAAGTGCTGCCGCACTGGCGCGTGCCACGCTGGACCCCGCGCATGGGTGGTCTGTTCCGCCTTATGCTGCCGGCGATGTTGGGCGCGGCGGTCGTGCAGATTAATCTGCTTGTCGATGTGATCCTGGCCTCCACATTGCCTGCGGGTTCCGTGTCCTTCCTGTACTATGCCG
>JAPKDN010000653.1 GCA_028822575.1 Alphaproteobacteria bacterium
TTCTCGATTGCCGATTCGGAGGCATTGCTCGACAACTTGTGGGCACATGTGGATACCTGTGGTGAGCAGACTTATCATCATCGCTGGCAGACAGGCGACTTGCTGATCTGGGACAATCGCTGTGCAATGCATCGCCGGGACGAATTCTCCGCGAATATGCGGCGCATCATGCATCGTACCCAAGTCCGTGCCGATGCGGCGTGAGCATAATAGAGAGACTCCAATCATCCGATTAGCTGGGGTATCAAGCTTGCAGAATACCCATAACTGGAAAGAGTGACCGTGATAGATTTCCCGTCGAAGAACGATCTTGTTATCCATTTTGCCCATTCCGCTTATCGTTTGGCAGAATGCTTTAAGGCCCGGGAAACTGGAATATCCTGTTTTCAAACTTGGACACCCGAAGATACCGTTGCTCGTATGGGCGAAGCGCCGGTTGCGGTGATGTCCGGTTTCTGGCGGGACGCGTTCTTGGATATGCCAGGGGCTTTGCGTTTTGTGCAGGTTAGCGCGGCCGGCTACGACCAGTTCGATCAAGTGCGTATGGCAATGGGTGGACTGCGGCTTGCCAATGCCAGCGGCGTCAACATGAACGCGGTCAGCGATCATGCGATGGCATTGATATTGGGTTTCATGCGCCAGCTGCATGTGGCACGTGATAATCAGCGCAAGCATCTTTGGCGCGGCATGATCTCTAATCTTAGTGAGCGAGAAGATGAGTTGGCGGGCCGGACAGTGTTGATCATCGGCATGGGGGCAATCGGCCAACGGGTCGCTCGATTAGCGAAAGCTTTCGATATGAAGGTGATTGGGGTGCGACGGAACACGGCGGCGATAAAGGGTGTCGTCGATGAGGCGCATGCGCCCACAGCGCTTCCGGCGCTTTGGGGGCGCGCGGATTTTGTCGTGCTCACTTGCCCGCTAACAGATGAGACGGCAAATATTGTCGATGCCGCGGCGCTGAATGCCATGGCGGATGACGCGCATCTGATCAACATGGCGCGGGGTGGTTGTGTCGATGAAATGGCGTTGATTGAAGGACTGCGCGCCGGCAAGATCGCGGGTGCGGGGATCGACGTTACAGGCGAGGAGCCTTTGGCCGAAGACTCGCCACTTTGGGATTTCGACAATGTAATCCTGACACCACATACCGGCGGTGAGACGCGCCATTATGAAGAGAATGTTGTCGATATTCTGATCGATAATCTTGGCCGTTTAGAGCGTGGTGAGACGAAACTCTATAACCAAATCGTTTAGGCTGATGCCCGCGTGCGGCCCGCAAGATGCTCGGCGGCGTTGAAGTACGGCAGGTTGTCCTGGACCGAACAGCCGATCATGGCGATGCGCTCTGCGATCCGGATAGCCTTTTGGTATTTACGCTCATTCTCGTCGCGTGTGTGTTCTTGGAATACGGTGCCACAGAGTGAGATCCCAAAATGTGCCTGTAGGGTTCTAATTTTGGTTCCCGCCAGCATACCGTCCGCAACATGCGCCAAATTGAAATCGTTCTGTTTCACAATCTGAATTTTGTTCTCGACAAGATAAGCACGAATGCTCGATTCGGCTTCCAGAGCCAAATCCCAATACTCACCTTCAGTTTTAGTCGAATCGCATGAGACCAGCTGGTACGCCATACAGAACGCCAGGAAGACGTGTTCCTTTGGTGTCGCTGTCCGCCAGGCCATGCCTCCGAGATTTGACCAAACCGAGAGATCCATCTCTTCGAAGACGCGAGGTACACGATCGAAGAACAGTTTGTGCAGGCCATTCTCGCTAAGTGTATTGCCAAGTTGCTGTTCTTTGTAAATATCAACCGCCGCGTAAGTGCCGCAAATTGGACAGGTGTCATCTTCATATTGATCTTTGCGGTAGAGAAGGGAGCATCGCGTGCCGTTATCCAGCTCGTTCTTACACATTAAGAATGTGTCGCTGCCCTCTTCGTCGTCTTGCTGTGCGCCGATCCAATTAAAGCGGTTCATGAACTGCATGTATGACCGGCGGTGACTCCACAAGCTCCATTCCAGCTTTTCAACTGGGCCGAACGTGCTCCAGTTCGAACTTACGTCGATGATGACGCATTTTTCTTTACCGGGTGCGGAACGTAGCCCGCGTCCGACCGATTGTCCCCACAGGACTTTTGATAAGGTTGGGCGTAGATGGACGATGATATTACAGTGCGGGTTGTCCCACCCTTCGGCTAAGACACCGACCGAGACCATGGCCTCGATCTTGCCTTCCTCGTGCTGGCGCAACAAATCCATACGTTCTTTGATCGGCGTGCTTGCGGTGACGATTGCGGCACCAAAACCTTCCGCTTTGATCCGCTCCAAGGTCGCTTCGGCGACGTTGATATCAGCACAGAACCAGGCCGAAACCGGTGACGGTTTGATTGTCTCGCGTTCTTCCTTATAGCCCCACATTGCGTAGTCGAGCATCGAGGATTTGATGATTTCATCGGACAGCTTTGCGACTGGAAAATCACCGGTGCTGATATCGATTCCGCGCAGGTCTAAATCATGAACAAAATGCGGACGATAGACTGGCTGTACCAGCACGCCTTCGGCGATCAGGTTTTCGATATTGGCGCAGTCGATAATGGTGTCGAACGCAAGATGCAGTTGGTCACGCTGGTCACCGGTCCGTCGTTCCGGCGATGCGGTAAGGCCAATGAATTGAGCGTCGGGCTTTCCGTTTTCTTCGAAG
>JAPKDN010000654.1 GCA_028822575.1 Alphaproteobacteria bacterium
CATGGCCTCGGTCTAAACGTTCGGGGCCATGTTGAATGTTACCGGATACCAAAGATTGGAGGCTGCGATGACTGGCCCGAACGACACTAAGATGATCGATGCGGCCACTCTCGCGGCATGGCTGCAAGCTGGCGAGGTGGATCTGTATGATGTTCGCGAGGAACCAGAATTCGCCGCCGGGCGCATTCCTGGTTCGACCCTGATCCCGCTCTCGGCCTTTGATCCTAAAGCCGTGGATACGGATTCCAGCCACCACGTCGTATTCTATTGCAAAAGCGGTGTGCGTTGCGGGTTCGCGACTGAAATCATGCGTGCGAGCGGGTTCGGAGGGACAATTCACCGCTTGAAAGGCGGAATTTTAGCCTGGAACGCCTCCGGCGAAAATGTTCAACAGGGAAAAGACTAGTTTTATGTCAATTATGTCAAACAAGCCATGGCGGCGGAAGTAGAAGTTCTATAAGGTTTAATCGGCAACTCCACTGATGTTGCCTGTTTTCGAGTTGTCGAAAAATGGTAATAGCTTCGGCTCTGCTTCTCACCGACCCCACAAGGTTCCATGCACTTCTACCTGCCGATCGCGGAGATGTCGGTCAATATCTTCCTCATCCTGGTGATGGGAGGAGGCATTGGCTTTTTATCGGGACTGTTCGGAGTGGGTGGCGGGTTTCTCATGACACCGTTGCTGATTTTCATTGGCATCCCGGCACCGGTCGCGGTCGGGACCGAGGCTAACCAAATCGTAGCGAGCTCGGTTTCAGGCGTGATCGCGCATTGGCGACGCGGAAATGTCGACTTTAAGATGGGCGGCGTTCTCCTTGTCGGTGGCTTTATCGGATCATCCGCCGGTGTTGTTCTCTTTAAATATTTGCAAGGCCTTGGCCAGATCGATCTGGTGATCAAACTTTGCTATGTAGTGTTTCTCGGAATTATCGGTGGCTTGATGTTCGTCGAGAGCGTCCGAACCATCCTTCGGTCGCGCTCAGTAAGCGCGAGCCGAGGCAAGCTTCATCAACACAACTGGCTGCATGGCCTCCCCTTCAAGATGCGGTTCCGCCGCTCCAAGCTATATATCAGCGCGCTTTTGCCGCTGATGGTTGGCGCCGTGGTCGGCGTATTGTCTGCATTGATGGGCGTTGGCGGTGGGTTCATCATGGTGCCGGCGATGATCTATCTACTGGGCATGCCAACCTCCGTGGTCATCGGAACATCACTTTTTCAGATCATTTTCGTCACCGCGAACGTTACTTTTTTGCAGGCGGTGACGACCCAGACGGTTGACGTCCCCCTGGCGATCCTGTTGTTGATCGGTGCCGTCATCGGCGCCCAGTTTGGCAGCAAATACAGCGTTCGTCTCAAGGGCGAACAGTTGCGGGTTCTGCTAGCGGTGATGGTTCTCGGGGTTTGCGGCAAGATCGCCTACGACCTGATCGTTACACCTGACGATCTGTATTCGCTTGCTCCACTGCTGGCGCATTGAGTATGCGGGTCTTGAAATTCAAATCAGCCGCGCTTCTCCTCTTCGTCATGGCGCTTGTTTTGACCACGGCCACGACCGCGCGGGCCCAGGCCCTGGTCGTGGATCTTTCTAGTCATCATGTGGCGATCACAACCGGATTCACCGGGGCTGACGTGCTTTTGTTCGGTGCCGTCGATGGCGTGGGCGATATCGTAGTGGTGATCACTGGACCGCTGGAAAACGTGGTTGTGCGAAACAAGCAACGAATTGCCGGTATTTGGGTTAACGCTAAAACCGTAAAATTTGAAAGTGTTCCGAATTTTTATGCCGTCGCGTCAAGTCGGCCTTTGGACGAGATCACCACGCCCGATATCCGGGAGACCCAACAGATCGGCGCAGTCAATATCGCGACCAGGGTTGCTTCTGGTGATCGTAATCGCCCGGCCGAGGAGCTGACCGAATTCCGCGAAGCGCTCATTCGTAATAAACAAAAAACCGGACTGTTCAGCACGGCGCCGGAGGAAGTTCGCATTATCTCCGACCGGCTGTTTCGGACCAAGATTCACTTCCCCTCGAATATGGCCACCGGAAACTATACGGCCGTGGTCTATCTGTTCCGCGAAGGTAGCGCGGTCCAGGCTGTAAGCACGCCCATCCTAGTTGAAAAAGTAGGATTGGGCGCCGAGGTCTATAACTTTGCGCATCAACAGTCCGCCCTCTATGGACTCGCCGCGATCGCCATCGCAGTGTTCTCGGGCTGGCTTGGCAGTGTGATATTTCGTAAGGTCTAAATAGTAGGATCAAATGACCGAAGCTGGATCATCAGGCCCCATTGGCCATTCCGACGAAACGAACCATCGGGTGTTTCTGGTGGTTGTAGACGATTCCGAGGAAATGCGCGTTGCCTTGCGGTTTGCAGCCCTGCGCGCCAAGAACACCGGCGGAAGGGTTGCCCTGTTCCGGGATATCGAACCCGCCGGCGGGTTCCATCACTGGGCCGGGGTCGGTGAACTCATGCAAGACGAGGCGCGCCAGACGGCCGAGGAGCGACTATCGGATCTGGCGGGGGAGGTGGTTGAACTGTCAAGTCAAATCCCGGCGCTCTATGTTCGCGTTGGGCCTATCGTCGATGAGTTAGCCGCCTTGGTTGAAGAGGAACCGTCAATCTCTATCCTGGTCCTGGCGGCCGGAACGAGCAAGGATGGCCCCGGACCGCTGGTCAGTTTCTTGTCTGGCAAGGGCGCCA
>JAPKDN010000655.1 GCA_028822575.1 Alphaproteobacteria bacterium
ATATAGTCAAAGACAATCAAGACGATGTTATTGGCCTGCCTCTCAGCCATACCTGTGCTCGACCCCATGCGTGCTGCCAATCCCAAACCAATGGCTCAATGACCTAGAGCATAACAGAACATGGCGAGGTGAAAAGTCGGCAAAACCCAAACAGATGCCGCCTTTAGGGACATTACATTCCGCTCTTTGTCAGCATACTAATTGTCACGCACACTCACCTTCGATCAACTCTGGTTGTCCCATGTCGGTGAACGATTGTGTTTAACGCCCTTCGTGTCCGGTCTTGATCACACAGGATTTTCATCAGGGTCTAATCATATTCGAAGAGGATTAAGGAACATGAGCACGGTCTCATCGGCGCCTTCATGGCGGCCTGTGCCATGGCCCTGGTTTCTACAAACACGCACGCCAATAATTACAATCCCAGCAAGACGCTGGCGGACAACATGACCCCAGATCAAACCCAGGCGGTTCATGATTGCCTGAAAGACAGGCTGTACAAGGGCTACGACAAGAATGCCGGCAAGAAAAAGGCGATTTAGCGGCCCGTGCTTAGGATTACTGCGGCTGGACTAAAGCGACAAAATTCCCCGCCGCGCCGGGCTTTCAAGGTAATCGATTTCCTTATGACCTGGACCCACTCGGTCGGTGCCGAGGAGTATCTGAAATACCAGGATGAAAACACCAATATTTCCACCGGCACGCTGATCGCAGAGTAACCCTTCAAGATCGGTACCGAGGGTAAAGGGAATGGCTCGGCGAAAAAAGGCCCATTTCCCTGATGATCAAAGCGAAGGCCAGATCCTCGCCCAAGACCATGGACTGGATCTACAAGAGCGTTCTACTGAACGGCAAGCTGATGAAGTTCAACCCGTTTAAGCTAGCAGCAAGTGCCAAATAGAAAGCTTCGCCAAGCAGGGTGGTCTTAGCTATCCGGTCGAGGAGGCCCGAACCGGCAACTGATATCAGAATCCAATTTGGTTGTCCCCCCTCCAACAAAGCGGCAGGGTCGGGGAATCGCCTCTGCCGGATGGGCGCTTTGGGGTCCCACAGGTTCTGGCGCCCGTTATCAATGTGCTCCCGCCGGAATTAATGAAGTCGACGACCGATCAATCTTCCTCGTCGATCGGGATAAACACCGAGTGACGTATCTTGCCTTCCAGTGCCTTGGAGAGGTGCCCCTTGCCAGTGGTGTCCTCGACCAGGATCACCTCGCCAGCGCCGATTTCGCGCACTTCCCCATCGCTCGCGGTGATCCGCACCCCACCGTCGAGATTGATGATGTATTGCCGGCGTGGCGCGGTGTGCCAGTCCAATTCATAGGTCGCAGGCGACTGGCGGAAGATCACCCCATGACCAGGCAGTCGGGCGGATAACTTGCTGGTGCGGCGATCCTCGGACCATTCGACCTCAACATTGCGGAAATGAGACTCGCCGTTCTCATCGGCATAAAGATTATGGATACGCATGGCGTGCCCTCCCGTGATTGAGCTGGCGAGATGATGGTCCGAGCGAGAGGTCTGCGCAAGTCAGCACGGGCGGTTATGACGCCAGGGCCGCTTGGACCGCCTCTCGCCCAGGGATCGCTGAGATGGCGCCAACTCCAGTGGTCGACAACGATGCCGCGACAACCCCATAGCGGGCCGCATCGTATGGATTGTCGCCAATCGCCAATCGGGCAAGGAACCCACCGGCGAAGGTGTCTCCCGCTCCGCTGGTATCAACGACGGTCACCTCGGGCGGGAGTATGGTTTGACGCATGCCACCGGCGGAGACCATCACCCCGTCCTCGCCGCGTTTCAATGCCACGATTTCGGTATCCCATCCCGCGTAGAATTCCAGGATCTCTGCTGGACTTTCCAGCGCCGTCAAGACATGTGCTTCATCCAGGCTGGGCAGAAGGATATCCGCCCGTCCCGCGGTGGCATGGATGACCTCTCGCGCGGTTTCCAGATCCCATAGGTTAAGACGCAAATTGAAATCATAGGCGACCTTAACCCCAGCGGCCTTCGCGATGTCGATCGCCCGATCCACGGTCTTAAGCGCGCTCTCGCTGATCGCCTGGCTGATAGCCGAGATATGCAGGAACTTGGCCTGCCGGATCAACTCCACCGGCAGGACGTCCGGTGTCATCCGGCTCGCCGCCGAGCCTTTGCGGTAATAGGTAAAATCCCTCCCCTCGGCGACGGGCTGGATGAAATAAGCCGCCGTCGGGGCGTCGGGGTCCCGGGCGACGCCGGATGTATTGATCCCCTCCTCACGCCAGAGATCCATATACATATCGCCGAACCGGTCGGTGCCGAGCGCGGTGATATACCCTACCCGCACGCCCTGGCGTGCCGCGGCGATGGCACAGTTCGAGGTATCGCCACCAAAGCCTTGAAGATAGAGCGGCCCGCCGTCCCGGTCGTCGATCCGGGTGAACTCAACCATTGGCTCGCCTAGGCAAACGATGTCGAGGGGTTCGGTACTCATGGGCGCGCTCCGGGTTGGCGTCTCGGCGATCCAAGCATCGGAGCCGTGATTTGACCAGGGCCGCGCGTAGACTCCGCTACCCGTACCGATGCGGCGCTTGCTAAAGTCACTGAAATTCAGCATGAAATAGCTAAACATCCATATCCAAGGGGGACCCGTTCCATGGGGGATGTGAAACTGACGCCGGCCGATAGGCAAAAGCTCGCCGACTGGGATACGCCG
>JAPKDN010000656.1 GCA_028822575.1 Alphaproteobacteria bacterium
GACGTGATTGAAAAACACGCGTCCGATCAACCGAAACGCGCGCGAGAATATAATTCTGAGTGGTGGACTTCAATATCGCCAATCGGGATAGATTCTCCTAAATTCACATTATGAACGAGATCACCAGCACAAAGCTCAGCCCGACGTCGACCGAGCGTTCAGGCCAAATACAATCGGTGATGCGGGCCATCAGTGTGCTCAATGCGCTTGCCACTTCAAACGATGGGCTGACTCTGACGGAAATCGCCCATACCGTCACCCTGCCTCCTTCGACGGTTCACCGACTGCTGACAACCTTGCAGCAAACCCGGTTCGTTCGGTTCGACGCGGATCGTGGTGGTTGGCAGATTGGGGTGACTTGTTTTTCGGTCGGTAATGCCTTTCTACGATCCCGTGACCTGGTGACCATCACCCGCCCCTATTTACGTCGCCTGATGGAGCAATGCGGCGAGACCGCCAATCTCGCGGTGCGTGATAATGCCGAGATGGTCTATATCGCTCAAGCCGAGTGCCGTGAGATGATGCGAGCGCTCGCCAAGCCCGGTGCGCGGGTGCCTATCGCAGGTTCGGCCGCAGGCAAGACCCTGCTGGCGCGGCTACCAGAGGAGGATGTCGCCCAGCTCCTGGGCTCAACCGGCACCAACACCCGGACCCGCAAGACCATCGACGCCTTGCCTCGAATGCTAGATGAGCTGACAAGGGTGCGCGGCCGGCACTATGCGATCGATGATGAGGAGCACGCCGTGGGGCTCAGATGCGTGGCCGCTGCCGTATTCGACCATCTCGGGGATCCCCTGGGCGCGATATCCGTATCCGGCCCGACCGCGCGCATTCCTAATGATCGGCTCACCAAACTTGGCGCTATCGTCCGGGATGTAGCGAAAGAAGCAACGACCGCGCTCGGTGGGACCTGGCCGGATTAAACCGCCAACACATCCGCGTGCCTCGTCACCAGAATTTTTGATCCATCGCCATGGCCGGCTGATCACAGCCCGCTTCGCCAACTTCCTTGGCCGGCACGCCGGCGACGGTAGTGTTGTCCGGTACGTCCTTCAGAACGACGCTTCCAGCACCGATCCGACAGCATGAACCAATGGTGATATTACCGAGAATCGCCGCACCGGCGCCAATCATGGTGCCGGTGCCAATTGTTGGATGACGGTTGCCGCGCTCCTTGCCAGTCCCACCCAGGGTAACCCCATGCAGGAGCGACACACCATCACAGATCACTGCTGTCTCGCCGATCACCACGCCGGTCGCGTGGTCAATCATGATGCCCTTGCCGATCCGCGCAGCAGGATGAATATCGACCTGTAGCACCTCAGAGACCCGACTTTGAATATAATGCGCCAAGGTTTCCCGACCATGTGTCCAAAGCCAGTGCGCAATACGATGCGCCTGCAACGCCTGATAGCCCTTGTAGAAAATGAACGGTTCCAGATAACTTGTACAGGCCGGATCACGCTCGTAGGTGGCTGACAGGTCTGCTCGCGCCGCGTCAACAACCCAACGGTCCTTGTTCACCACGTCGTGCAGGACCTGATAAAGGGACAGGGCGCTGATCTCGGGACCGCCAAGTTTCTGGGACATTAAAAACGCCAAGGCATCCTGGAACGCGGCCTGATCTAGAACCGCAGTGTGTAGCCAGCTCGCCAGCGCGGATTCATCCAGCGCCCAGCTCTCGGCATCATCACGCATCGAGGCCCAGACTGGATCGACGACTGTCCCTGTCCTGATATCAACGTCTGCCATAACCTTTTCCTCTGTGTTCTATCGCCTGACGAGTGGCCTATAACAGGTGGCGCGCAGAAAGCGGCGTTCAAGGCGCATGGATGTGTTTCCGCTTCGCGATCAATGGAAACCAATTCCTAGCCCCGCGCCGTCACACCAGCATCACATAAGCCTGGAAGCCATAGGCAAACGCGAGCGACCCGGTAAGCCCCCAGGCAAGGTACCAGACGAAGACTGGACGCCTGACCAGGGCGAAAACCGCCATCGCCGCCGGGATACTGGTCACCCCACCAGCGACCATGAAGCCCAGTCCAGCGCCAGGCGCCATGCCCATGTCGATCAGGGCGCTGACCGTCGGGATTGCTGCGAAACCATTCAGATAAGCCGGGATCCCCAGGGCCACCGAAGCCGGTATCGCCCACCAGGCCTGTCCGCCCAACGACTCCGCGATCCGCTCGGCCGGGATATAAGCCACCATCAAGCTCTCCAGCACGAAGGCAAGGGTCAGCCACTTGGCTAGGAACCAGCCGATCGACCGCGTCTCATCCAAGAAGGTTTTGCGCCGTTCCGGCTCGGCCCAGAAACGCCAAATCACCGGTCTGGGCTTAAGTGTGCTCGACGCCCCGCAGCCACTACAACCCGCCGCGCCCGGTAGCATCGGGTCGGCGAAGAGATGTTGACGGGCGAACAGATGAGTGGCGATACCGGCGGCCGCGCTAATCCCAAAAGCGGCGAGAAGCTTGGAGACGGTGAAGGGCAGCCCGAAGGCCAGGATCATCAGAAAAACATCTGTGGGTCCATCAACGGCGAGGCGAGCCAGAACGCCATTACTGGTGCCAACGGTACCCCGGCGCCCAGAAATCCGGCGATGATCGGGACCACCCCACAGGAACAGAATGGCGAGAGCGCGCCGAACGCCGCCGCAAAGAACACCGCCCGCACCAGATGGCCAGAAAACGCGAT
>JAPKDN010000657.1 GCA_028822575.1 Alphaproteobacteria bacterium
CACCGTCTACGACATGGTCCGCTTCGCGCGCTCCAAGGGCATTCTGTGTCAGGGGCGTGGCTCGGCGGCGAATTCGGCGGTCTGCTACTGCTTGGGTATCACCGCCGTCGATCCGGAACGCTCAGACCTATTATTCGAGCGTTTTATCAGTGAGGAACGGGGAGAGCCGCCGGATATCGATGTCGATTTTGAGCATGAACGCCGCGAAGAGGTGATCCAGCATGTCTACGCAACCTATGGCCGCGAGCGCGCTGGGCTGGCGGCGACGGTGATCTGCTATCGGGCGCGCAGCGCGGTCCGCGAGGTTGGCAAGGTGATGGGGCTGTCCGTCGACGTGGTCAGCGCGTTGGCGAGCCAGGTGTGGGGCTGGCACGGCGACGGGGTGGCGGATGAGCAGGTGCGCGAAATCGGCCTTGATCCTTCCAATCGGACTTTGCGGCTGACCTTGGATCTGACCCGCCAGCTGATCGGGTTTCCGCGTCATCTCTCCCAACATGTCGGCGGTTTCGTGATCACCCAGGGACGTCTCGACGAATTGGTGCCGATTGAAAACGCAGCGATGGAAGACCGCACCATGATCGAGTGGGATAAGGATGACCTGGACGCACTGAGTATTCTTAAGGTTGATGTCCTGGCACTTGGAATGCTGACTTGTGTGCGTAAGGGTTTTGACCTGATTCGCCAACATTATGACCTGAACCTGGATCTTGCCACGGTGCCGTCCGAGGACGGCGCCGTTTACGATATGTTGTGTAAGGGTGATTCGCTCGGGGTGTTTCAGGTCGAAAGCCGGGCTCAGATGGCGATGCTGCCGCGTCTGCGCCCGCGCAATTTCTATGATCTTGTGATCGAGGTGGCGATTGTGCGGCCTGGCCCGATTCAGGGAGATATGGTTCACCCATATCTAAGGCGCCGCAATGGTGACGAGGCGGTGGAGTTCCCCTCGGAGGCGTTACGCGAGGTGCTTGGTAAGACCTTGGGGGTGCCGCTGTTCCAGGAGCAGGCGATGAAGATCGCCATTGTATCGGCCGGCTTCACCCCATCTGAGGCGGACCAGTTGCGCCGGGCTATGGCGACCTTCAAGAAGACCGGTAAGATCGGGCTGTTTCACGCTAAGATGATTGATGGGATGGTCGAGCGGGGCTATGAACGTGATTTTGCCGAGCGCTGCTTCAAGCAGATCGAGGGGTTCGGCAATTACGGCTTTCCCGAGAGCCATGCCGCTAGTTTTGCGTTGCTGGTTTATGTATCGAGCTGGATGAAATGTCATAGGCCTGCGGCCTTCGCCGCCGCGCTCCTGAACTCCCAACCCATGGGGTTCTATGCCCCGGCGCAGATCGTTCGCGATGCCCGGGATCACGGAGTGACGGTGTTGCCACCGGATGTGAACCGGATCGGCTGGGATTGTGATTTGGAGCGGGTCGATGGTGGCGCCCTGGCCTTGCGGTTGGGTCTCCGGCAGATCAAGGGGTTGAAGGAGGAGGCCGTCTATCGCATCGTCGAGGGACGCCTAAAAGGCGATGACGCACGGGATTATACCGACCCTCGTGATCTGATGCGCCGCACCGGGATCTGGCCGCCGACCTTGGAGGTGCTGGCCAGGGGAGATGCGTTCGGCTCGATGGGGCTGTCTCGGCGTCAGGCCTTCTGGGCGGTACGCGGGTTGGCGGGTGCGGCGCTGGAGCCGGTGCGCGCTAGTGACGAAGGCCTGCCACTTTTCCTCGCCGCCGAGGCCCGGTCCGGCGAGGCGGTGCCCCACCTCGAGCCGGAGGTTGTGTTGCCGCTGGCGCCGCTTGGCGAGGAAGTGGTGGATGATTACAGTGCGCTGCGGCTGTCGTTGAAGGCGCACCCGGTGGCTTTGTTGCGCGAGAGGCTGTCGGATGATGGACGCCAGACTTGCGCCATGCTGGACGAACAGCGCGATGGCCGCCGCATCCGGCTTGCCGGCCTGGTTCTGGTGCGTCAACGTCCGGGCACCGCCAAGGGCGTGATCTTCATCACCCTGGAGGACGAGACCGGCGTGGCCAATCTAGTGGTCTGGGCCGATAAGTTCGAGAAATACCGCCGTGTTGTCATGACCGCCAAGCTGCTCGGCGTGACCGGGCGGGTACAGCGCGAAGGCCGGGTGATCCACGTGGTGGTCGAGCAACTGGAGGATTTGACCGAGCGTCTCTCCTGGTTGACCGAGGGTGGATTGGACGAGGCCGGTTTCGAGGGCGCTCTGGCCAATGCCGACGAGGTCCGGCGCCCCGGCCGGGATCCAAGCGGGCCGGAAGGCCGCTCCGCGCAACCGGCGCCGCCGCGTCCGGGCGCCAAAGTGAAACCGCTTCCGACCTCACAACCGCCGCGTACCCATCCCCGCGATGTCAGAACCGATCTGCGAGTCGTCAGTCGGGATTTTCATTGAGCGTTGCCCGCGAACGGGGTCTTTGGTTGTGTCGGAAAGCCCGCTCCGCCATTCTTGACGTACATTCTTGATGTGTCGGTGGATTGAAGCGGCGGGCCCATGAATCAGCGGATTATCGCGCTATGGAACGAGGGCGACACGCATCAGGCGGCGGGTAGGCTCGTCGATGCCGAGCGTTGTTTTCTCGATGTCGCCGAACGGATGCAAGGCAATCCGCACCCTCTCGACCGGCTAGCCCAAGTACTGCGCGGTCAAGGCCGCTTGGAGGAGGCACTG
>JAPKDN010000658.1 GCA_028822575.1 Alphaproteobacteria bacterium
GCCTCATCGGAGGCTGCTGCGGGCCCAGGCGCGGGCCCAGGCGCAGGCCGATGCCAAAATGCGCAAGGCCGAGGCGGTATCGACAGCCGCGACCGCGGCCCAATCCGAGGCCCTCAACGGTATCGACGCCCAGCGCCAAGCGGTGGAAGTTCAGGATGGGCCTGTTCTAGTGCTAGCTGGCGCGGGAACCGGCAAGACTAGGGTCCTAACTACGCGCCTGGCCTATTTGTTGGCCAGCGGCGCCGCCAAGCCCTGGACGGTGCTTTCCGTCACTTTCACCAATAAGGCTGCGAAAGAGATGCGCAATCGGGTGGCCGCGATCATCGGTCCGATGGCCGAACAAATTTGGCTGGGCACCTTCCACGCACTTTGCGCGCGCCTGCTGCGTAGACACGCGGAGATCGTGGGGTTGCAATCGAACTTCACCATTCTGGATGCAGACGATCAGGTCAGGCTGCTTAAGCAGCTTCTGCAGGCAGAAGGGATCGACGACAAGAAATGGCCGGCCCGGCAGTTGATGGGGGTTATTCAGCGTTGGAAGGATCGCGGCCTTACACCAGAAAAGGTTTCCCGCACCGATTCCGGTGATTTAGCCGGCGGGAAATTGCGCGAGTTATATGCCCAATACCAGGACCGGCTGCTGATATTGAACGCGGCTGATTTTGGTGATTTGCTTCTTCACTGTCTGACGCTTTTCCAAGAGCACCCTGACGTATTGCGGGTCTATCAGGAGCGTTTTAGCCACATTCTCGTGGATGAGTACCAAGATACCAATGTGGCACAGTATCTCTGGCTAAGGCTCTTAGCCCAGGGGCGACAGAATATTTGCTGCGTTGGCGATGACGATCAATCGATCTACGGCTGGCGCGGCGCCGAAGTAGGCAATATTTTAAAGTTCGAGCAGGACTTCCCTGGCGCTCAAGTCATCCGTCTCGAACAGAATTATCGTTCCACATCACGGGTTCTTGCCGCCGCCTCCGGTTTGATCCGTCACAACGAGGGGCGCCTAGGCAAGACCCTGTGGACCGAAGGCGACGAGGGTGACCTACTCATCCTTCGCGGCGTCTGGGACGGCGAGGAGGAAGCACGGGTCGTCGGTGAACAGATCGAAGCACGGCAACGCGCCGGGACACCGCTTCAGCAAATGGCGATTTTGGTTCGTGCGGGCTTTCAAACCCGGGAATTCGAAGAGCGTTTTCTGACTCTCGGGGTGCCTTACCAGGTGATCGGCGGGGCACGGTTCTATGAACGCATGGAGATCCGTGACGCCATTGCCTATCTACGTGTCATCAACCAACCCAACGACGATTTAGCGCTTGAGCGGATCATCAATAAACCAAAGCGCGGGATAGGTGCTGCCAGTCTTCAGGCGTTGCACCAACTCGCACGCGCCGAGCAGATCTCTTTCTGGACGGCGATATCAAAGATCATCGAGACTGACGAGCTGCGTCCAGCGGCACGCAAGTCGTTAACCACGGTGGTCGAGGATTTTCAACGCTGGCGATCTCTTGTCGAAACCGAGGACCACGCCGACCTCGCCGGCATGGTGCTGGACGATTCTGGTTATACCGGCATGCTTAAGGCCGATAAGTCACCCGAGGCGGCCGGGCGGCTGGAAAACCTTCGGGAGTTGGTCAGCGCGTTAAAGGAATTTGAGAATCTCGGCGGGTTCCTGGAACATATCAGCCTGGTCATGGAAAACGCCGAAACCACCAATGTCGATCAAGTAAGCATCATGACCCTGCATGCCGCCAAGGGGCTTGAATTCGACGTCGTGTTTCTGCCGGGTTGGGAAGAAGGCGTATTCCCCAATCAACGTTCCCTTGACGAAAACGGCGCGATCGGTCTCGAGGAAGAACGCCGGCTTGCCTATGTCGGGATCACGCGGGCGCGAAAATCCGTTGAGATCACTCATGCCGCCAACCGCCGCCTCTATGGCACCTGGCAAAGCGCGATCCCATCGCGTTTCGTCGGCGAGCTGCCGCAAGAACACGTGGAGGTTGCCACCGAAAGCGGGCTCTTCGGCGGCCAGACGTCCAGATCCTTCGGAAGTGATAATCTCTGGGATGAACCCCAAATCCTGCCGCCCCGCGGAGTTCAACGCGTTAGCGGAAGCCGCTATGGGCCGGGGTTCGGACGACGCGACGGCACGAGCACCGCGCGTGCCCCCACTGTCAACAGCGAAGGTCACCTTGCTGACCGTTCGAGCGTTACCGCGTTCTCTCCGGGAGATCGGGTTTTTCACCAGAAGTTCGGAATGGGCACCGTTAGCGTGGCTGATGGCGACAAACTGAATATTGCTTTCGACAAGGCCGGTGACAAGAAAGTTATCGCCAGCTTTGTCTCTCGTCCCTAGTGGAAGGAGTGCAACGCTTGGTGCCCTCTTTTGATGGTAGCGATGATCTTGTTGGGGCCGGCGGTCCATTTAAAGGGTTTGGGTTTTAATTGGTCTCGGGGACGAAGCAGTTGATAGCGGTCTGCAGGTCGAAAAGGAAATGAAGGACGCCGCGCTTGAGGTGTCGTCTGGTGAGCTTGGCGAAGTAACCCTCGACGGCGTTGAGCCAGGAACAGGACGTCAGCGTGAAGTGGAAGATAAAGCGCTCATGGCGTTTGAACCAGGTCCGAACCTTGGGGTGCTTATGGGAGGCGTAATTGTCGAGGATGACATGGACGGCC
>JAPKDN010000659.1 GCA_028822575.1 Alphaproteobacteria bacterium
CACAATTTTGCCAGTTGCACGCGGTGTTTCCCAAATACAGAGCCGGCGGTAGCCGTCCCATCCCGCGAAAGTGACGCCCGCGCCCTGATCCTGTAGGTGTTTGACTAAATTATCGTTGCTTCAGTCCGCGATATCGCTTTGATTCACCAATGACGCTGATCATATTCCCGTAGCGATGGCCGCGACATCGGGGCTGGGACAACTGGTTTTTCAGGATAGGGAGCTATCACATGAGCAACGATATCGAGCGCGCGGTTCTGGCCGGAGGCTGTTTTTGGGGTATGGAGGACTTAATCCGCAAACTCCCAGGCGTGGTTTCGACGCGCGTGGGCTATACCGGCGGCGATGTTCCGAACGCAACCTATCGCAATCACGGGACCCACGCCGAAGGGATCGAGATCAATTTCGACCCAAGCCAGATCAGCTTTCGCCACATTCTTGAATTCTTCTTTCAGATCCACGACCCGTCGACGCTCAACCGACAGGGAAACGATCTCGGCCTCTCCTACCGGTCAGGCATCTATTGTGTTGACGAGGCTCAGAAAGCCGAGGCGATACGAACCATCGCGGATGTCGAGGCAAGTGGGATCTGGCCGAGCAAGGTAGTAACTGAGATCAAGCCCGTCGGCGATTTCTGGGAAGCCGAGCCAGAGCATCAAGACTATCTGCTGCGCTATCCCGCCGGATACACCTGCCATTTCATCCGGCCTAACTGGAAGCTGCCACGGCGTGAAAACGCGGCGTAACAGCTATTCGTAACAATGGGCGACAGCAAGCGGCGCGCATTGATACAGGCTTGAATTTAGAGCGCAACCACGGCGCATCGTCCAGCGGAGTGTTCGCCGTGGTTGCGCTCTAAATATTTGTGGTGCAGATAAAGGTCCAACTATTAACGACCATGATCCAATCATCGCGGAGACTTAGTGGTGCGCAACTCAAAAACCGTTTTATTCGACAAAAACCCTGGCCGAAACGCCCAAACGGTTGGCATCGCAAAAGCACTCGGAACAGATATCGGGCTGATCCATGAGCCCTCGGTCGGCGTGATTGGCAACAAGGGCGACTCCCAATGCTATCTTGGGGTTCAACGCAAGGTCGAGATGATTCATGATCGCCTGCGCGAAAAGATCGGTGATGGCCCCGATCAGATGCGTATGCGGTTGGTCCAGCCGGAATACACGGTCGCGACATCCGACGGGATGCGCAACGGCACCCGCGAGATGCGGTACTCCCTGATCGGTCGGGAAGTCACGCACGACACGGTCTGCGAGCATTTGAGCGCCAGCGGCCTGGAAGGCACCATTGCCGTGGTTGCCTGTGACAAGCCCCCGGTTGGCACTCTCGCCGGGATTTTGGAGCATGATCGCCCGGCGATCATCATGTCGGATGGCCCCATTCGTCCGGGCACGGACCCGGTCACCAATGAGCGCATCGACATCATTTCGGGCTTTCAGGTCGCCGGTAGCGACGATGAGGAACTAAAACTCCGCATCGCTTGCGAAGCCTGCCCCGGCTACGGAAGCTGTGGCGGCATGTTCACCTACAACACCATGCAAACCTTCATCGCCGTCGTTGGTCTCGAGCCGCTCCACATGGTGTCGCCGCCGTCTGATGACGCGCGTCGTCTGGAACAATTTCCAGGGGAACTCGTCAGTTATCTCAACACTATGATTTCTGCGGGCCTTACCCCCCGCCAGATCGTGAGCCGAGACTCCATTCGCAACGCGATGATCGTGTCCATGGCCGTCGGCGGCTCGACGAACGTTCTGTTGCACGGCCCAGAGATCGCCCGAGCCGCGGGCTATGGCGATTTCTCGCGGGATATAATGTCAGCCGAGGAGTTCAACCACCTCTCCCAACATGTGGTCCCCGTTCTCGTCGACGCCCGGCCTTTCGGTCAGTATTCAATGGTCGATATCGACGACAAAGGCGGCATCCAGGTTATCGTCAAGGAACTGCTGGACGCCGGCCTCCTGAATGGCGACACCCTTACCTGCACTGGCGAGACCCTCGCCGAACAGGTCGCGCGGCTCGATCCCCCGACTCCCGATGGCGATGTGATCTACACCGTGAAGAACCCCTATAAACCGACCGGCGGACTGCGGGTCCTCGGCGGCAATCTTTCACCAGAATTCAGCGCGGTGCTGAAATTGGCCGGCGTCGAGGGTGGCCTGGACAATAATATCTTCGTCGGCAAGGCCCGCGTGTTCGATAGCGAGGCCGATCTTCTGGCCTCCCTGGAGACCCAGCCAGAGATATTCGAAAATAACGACATGATCATCGTGCGCTATGAAGGACCGAGCGGCGCGCCAGGTATGCCGGAGATGCTCGACTCGACCTCGCGCATAACGACGCTCTGCCGGGAAAAAGGCATAGTGGTCGGGTTGATGACCGATGCCAGGTTCTCCGGTGGCTCGGTCGGCCTTGTGATTGGCCACGTTGGCCCGGAGGCTGCCCTTGGTGGCCCGATCGCCTTCGTGGAAAATGGCGATGAGATCGTCGTCGATCTCAACATCAATGAGCTGAATTGCACGCAGTTATCGGACCCGGCCACCATGAGCGCTCGGAAGGCCGGGTGGGATAAAGTCGTCGCGACCAACGGCGGCATGCATCCATCGATTGGCGTCGCCGACACACGCTTGCTAAATCGCATGCGTCGGTCAGCGGTTTCCGCC
>JAPKDN010000660.1 GCA_028822575.1 Alphaproteobacteria bacterium
CTCGGATTGCCAGTCAACTGCGTGGCTTCCTCAAACGAATGGAGGACATGGAGCAGGGTGAGAGTGAGATGGATCAAATATTTGCCGACGACTTGGCGTTGTTCTCTCGGCAGTTCCACACGATCTATGGAGACAGGGTATGACCCGTTTTAAGATGCCAAGCGCCGCCTCGCTGACTGGGATCAGGGAAGAGTTTACCGCCATTGGCGCAGCCCGGGATCTGGCAAATGAAAGCGACGATGGGGATGTCGCCACCGTGCTCCCCATGAGCAGCGTTTACGCCTATTCGAATGGCCAAATTTCTTATCCCGATATCGGGATTGAAGCAGCACTGGCTAGCACGCCAGGTTTGAGAGCGGCGTTCCGCCGCATGGTAATGGCCGCTCCTGCCTATCGCTTCGAACGCGCGATTGCGGCAAGCGAAGGTGGGCCGTTAACCCGTCGAACAGAGGGGGCTGAGATTAGGTTCTCCCCCTCTCGCGCGCATGAGGACCGGGTCTATATAATCATCGAACTGGTGTCGCCCGAGAGTGCGCTGGAGACCATAACCGTATTTGATGCCGATGACAGAGCGGTGCGGTTGGATTTGCCAATGGCGCAAGCCGGCATAATTCAATTGTTGGTTCGCAAGGACTCAGCAATTCTTCAGGCGCTTGAAGACCCTGACACCAACATTGCACTGATGTGACAAAACTAGCGGTTTATATAGCAACCACCAATGGACCGGTGCGGGTCGAACTGATTTCGCAGGAAGAAATTGCGCGATCAATTGTCGTTCAATCTGCAGATTTCGTGCCGCTTGCCGATATAGCCGAGGAATACCAGCATTTCGTATCAGGCAACGGTCCGGTGGCCCGAGCCTTCGGGCCGTTCGACCCACCGATGTTCAGCATGGAACTATCCGCCGGAATTGAGAGCGGACGGAGTTGGCATCTTGCCGCATTTATCGCCCATGGATTGGCTGTCGAAAATCGGCTCGCCGGTCCTAAGGATGAACCGGAGGCCGTAGTGTGGGCCACGGGTGTCATGGGTAATGATTTTTCCATCGCGGCTGAACATATTGGTCTGAAGATCAAGCATTCACGCGCCTTTTTCGAAGAAACTGCCGGCGCCGGGATGGCGCTGCATGTAGTCGCACCCGAGGGATCGCTGGATGCGATCGACCTCGAACCGTTGGTGACCCATCATCTCTTCAGCGATGCACGCGACGTGCTTCGAAGCCTCAACATCACCAGTGACATTGCCTCCAATGGCGGGAAAAGGACTACTTCTAACGAACGAGCGAGCCAAGAACCTATATCCAAGAAGCGGTGGCGAGCCTGGATGATTGGTGGGGTATCTGCTTTGATCCTGGCGATAGTTGCTGAGATATCCGCCGGTTGGGTCATGAGGGAGGCGTCTAACCTTCCCCCGGAAGACCCCATCATGTCGGCAGCCACGGCGGAAACGTCAGAGAAACAAGGAATAAAGCCCGTGCCTTTAGAAACGAAGGTGGTGGTTCAACTCGATGAGATCTGGGCATCTTCCGACACGTCCTGTGCGGCCGTGCACTTTAGAGGTGGGTTGGGGAACTTGGTGCCAGTGCGAATTAACGATGATGGAGTGGGCGCTGACAGCGCGGGCGGAGGCCTGTGTGGGATCCAGATATCTCTTTCCAGCGCTGAGCTGCCATCGGTCAAACGTGTTTCGATTGAAACGATGGCAGGGAACTTCATCGGCCATTCGGGCAACTTATTCAATCTTGCACCCGTTTCAAAGCAATCCTGGCAATTGTTCGTGCCCCGGATACTCAAGACACCTATTGTCTATAGAATTAAGTTGCTTATGCGGTCGGGGGCTGATGTCTCCATATCACATAAAGTAACGCCGTGAACAGGGGGAGATTACGATAATGAGCTGCTTGCGCAAGATCGGTTTGGCATTCTTTGTCTTCGGTTTGTGCTTGATCTCCACCGCCAACACGACTGATGTCTCGGCGGCGAGCGGGGCATTGGTTGTCGTTCTCGTCGATACCGCCAGCAGTAATAAGAAA
The DNA here is from genome assembly GCA_028822575.1 of Alphaproteobacteria bacterium. The sequence goes on from JAPKDN010000660.1 coordinate 2,033, forward strand.
ATAGACTCATCGAACCGGCGCCGAGAGGCTCTTGGATTGCTTTCTGGGTTGGCGAAATCATCGGTGCGTTTGGCCGTGGTCGGCTTCAGCGAGGAGGCCCGCATCCTGGTGCCGCCAGCGATGATGGGATCGTTTGGAAGTCCCACGCGCAAACGTCTGGGCGACGCGACGCCGGCGTTTAGCGCGACGGACAGAACTGCGATTGGTGACGCTTTGCGAGTTGCGGGCTCTCTGATAGGCGCGGAGCAGGGGGCGACAGTGCTCCTCCTGTCCAACGGCGTTGATTCAAAGAACCGCTGGTCCGGCCAGTCGGACATGTTGCCAGCATCGACGGTGGTGCATGCGGTTTCGCTTTGGGGTAACACGAACCGCGAGGCGCTTGTGACGATCGCGCGGGAGACCAACGGGGTATTCGAGATCGCAAGAACCCCTGATGACCTCACGCGGATACTCTCCACGTTGTTCACGCGCACCCAGCGGGAACAGACCGCCATTCTGCAGGAAGCCTCGATCAGTCCAGGTGACATTCACAGTTACCCTCTGGAAATAGAACCGGGTACGACGACGGTCTTCGCCGCACTAGACTGGGCAGGCGGTGACATCGACCTCAGCCTAACCGCTCCCGATGGCCGGTTGATC
>JAPKDN010000661.1 GCA_028822575.1 Alphaproteobacteria bacterium
GGGGATGCGATATGGTTTATGCATCGGTAAAGCCGGTGGTTTCCAGCCAAAGCTCGAAGAGCCAGCGACCCTGGCCTTAGTGACGATTTAGGCGGCCTTGGCCCAAGCCGGTACGTCGTTTCATAAAATGTTACAAATCTGGGCCTAGGCCGCCAGCCGAGAGGAATTCGAGTGGATCAAACTAATCATCAAGGCAAATTATGATGCCACTCGGTCAGCCAACACTGCTATTCTACGCGATCTGCCCACCAAGGAGATGCGGGTCGAGTCCGAAATCACTGCGCGGATCGGTTAGGCTGATGTCCGTCCGCTAGACCCCTGGCCCGGGAACCGTGGCCGCGAGGGTGAAATCGCCAGCCGGCATGAAGGGAAGTGTCGCTTCATCGCCGCTACTCAGCTTAAAGCCCTCATAACCATTTTCTGCCACGTTCTTGCAGATCAGGCGGTACCGGGTCATGCCGCCGGCATAGGGCATAAACACCCGTGGTTTGCCCGGAACATTAGCGCCGAAATACCAAGTATGCTTGGCGAAGGGCATCAAAGTTGCATTGGCTGCTTCGTTGACATGGGTAATCCATTTAGCCATCGATTCCTCGGTGGTCTCGATGGTAGCAATGTCCTTGTCGCGCAGATCCGAAATGCACTCGCTGATCCACTCGACATGCTGCTCTATCGCGACTGGCATGTTGCATAGGACCGAGGGGCTGCCTGGTCCAGTGATGGTAAACATGTTCGGGAACCCGGCAACCTGAAGCCCAAGATAGGTTTGCGGCCCGGCGGCCCAGACCTCACGGAGAGATAGACCGTCGCGGCCTTGGATGTCTATGTTCAGCAGCGGACCCGTCATCGCGTCGAACCCCGTGGCGCAGACGATGATATCGAGTTCGTACTCCTCACCGTTTTCCAGCAATACACCCTTCGGCGTGATCGCCTTGACCGGATTGGTTTTAACGTCGACAAGATTGACATTGTCGCGATTGAAGGTCTCGAAATAGCCGGTATCAATCGGCGGGCGTTTAGTGGAGTAGGGGTGGTCGATATCCGTCAGCAGCGCCGCCGTCTTTGGATCCTTCACGGTCTGTCGGATCTTACTTTTGATGAACTCGGCCGCAGTATCGTTCGCTTCCTTGCTGGATACGATATCCTGGAAGCTGGCCCGGAAGCGCAACCCTCCGACCGCCCAGAATTCCTCATAGATCTTCTGGCGCTCTTCCTCGTTGACGTCAAAGACATTGCGTTCGGAGATCCGGAAGGGGTGGCCGTTTGGGGTGGTTTGGATGACCTTGCGAATTTCTTCGTGTTTGTTGCGGACGTCTTTCTTGAATTCGGCGGTCAGCGGATGATTGTTGGCGGGTACGCTATAATTCGCGGTACGCTGAAAAATCGTCAGATGTTTGGCCTCGGCCGCGATAACCGGGGCGGCCTGAATGCCGGTCGAGCCGGTACCGATCTGACCGACACGCTTGCCGGTGAAGTCGACACCTTCATGCGGCCATTGGCCGGTGTGGAACCAGTCGCCCTCAAAGCCTTCCAGGCCGGGAAACTTCGGCGTGTTGGTCGAGGAAAGACAGCCGACCGCGGTGATCAGATAGGTCACCCGGAACCGATCGCCGGTCGCGGTCTCTACGTTCCATTTATTGGCTTCCGCGTCATAGTGCGCGGCGGTCACCCGGGTGCCGAACTTAATGTCACGTTTCAGGTCAAACTTGTCGGCGACATAATTGAGGTAGCGAACAATTTCTGGATGCTGAGGGTAGCGCTCGGACCATTCCCATTCCTCCAACAACTCCTCGGAGAAATAATAGGAGTAGGAGTGACTTTCCGAGTCACAGCGCGCGCCGGGGTAGCGGTTCCAGTACCAGGTCCCACCCACGCCATCGCCGGTCTCGACTACGCGAACCTTCAAGCCTTGGCGATCACGCAGGCAAAGAAGCTGATATAGGCCGGCGAACCCTGCGCCGATGACAAGTGCGTCCAGTTCCGTGACGCTGGCCGAGGGGGGGGATGGCTGATGCGAGGGACCTTCAGGCATGACTTCAATACGCTCCAGGATACAATGGCTGGCCCAGGTACGAGGCTCGATACGGGGAAATCTATGTCTTTTTGCCAGATATCATCGGATTTGTCACACTGGATCGGGATGGGCGCCCGGATAAACATGGTTGAAATGACCCTCGGTTTTTTCAGACTTGGCACGCAATGCTTCTATGAATGCGGTGGGGTGAACCAAAGTCGCTCGAAAAAGCGGTTTGGCTTGAACGAAACGAAACACTTGCGCTCTTTTGGGCCCAACGTTCCTTATAGGCTCCAGCGAGGAGCGCAATGCGGTTCTCAGGTTCACCCTCAGCCTATCCAGCCCCTTCCGTCGCCCCAGCGAAAGCTGGGGCTATTCCACTGTCTTGAGGCGCGCGCGTTTCCGTACAGTGCTTATTAGGAGTGAGCTTTAAGAAAACGCGAACACTTTCTCTGTTGCAGTGAGGTTCTTCGATGGCCCCGGCGCGCTGAAGCTTGCTCTCCAGAGGGATTTCAAAAAATTATCGCTGCCAAGCCACCGCGTTCCGGCGTTGCAAAACCCCGGCGAAGATGTTGTCTTCCGATCGTGGCAAGAAGAGGATACCGCGATGAGCGCTGAACAGACTCTACCTGACAGTTTCATGGTGGTCGAACACCC
>JAPKDN010000662.1 GCA_028822575.1 Alphaproteobacteria bacterium
CTGAATTTCGTACTTGGCTTCATGGGCGTCACCCAAACGATGCTGGGCTTCATCGCTGACATGGGCCTAACGCCGGTTCAGACGGTCCTACTGATCATCGTATTCTATCTGTTCCTGGGCATGTTCATGGAGACTCTCTCCATGATGTTGACCACGGTCCCGATCGTTTTCCCGATCGTGATGGCGTTGGCCGTTCCGGAGTTCTCGGACGTTTGGTTTGGTATCCTGATCACCTTGCTCATGGAGGCTGCGCTGATCACACCACCAATTGGGGTCAACCTATATGTGGTTCACGGGATCCGGATGCGGGGCGGTCACTTCAACGATGTCGCGATCGGCGCCATCCCCTTTTTGGTAGCGATGATAGCGATGATCCTGCTTTTGGTCGCTTACCCCTCGGTGGCGACCTGGCTACCGAATCTCGTCTATCACTGATCTAGATAGATCGAGTCCAGCAACGCAAAAGGCCGGAGCGCGTTGCTCCGGCCTTTCTCTATTAAGGTACGTTAGCGCGTCAGGTCACGGCGCTCGGAAGATCCGTGATCAGCATCCTGCCGGGGGTATGTGTAAGTACAATCGGGATACCGGCTTCCTGGATTGCGTTCTGCGGCGTGACACCGCAAGCCCAGAATACTGGAACTTCACCGTCGCGAAATTCCGTCGGGTCACCCCAATCGGGCGCATCCAGATCCTTGATCCCGATCACCGCCGGATCACCGATATGTACCGGCATGCCATGGGTGTGTGGGAAGCGTGCGGTAATCGCCGATGCTCGGATCGCCTCTTCCATCGACATCGGCCGCATGGAAACGACCGTTCCGCCACCGAAAGGCCCAGCGCGCACCAACTGGATCGAGGTCTTGTACATAGGCACGACACGATCGATCTCCATGTGCCGCATTGGGATGCGCGCCTGCATGAGCGCTTCCTCGAAGGAGAACGAGCAGCCCAGAACGAACGCGACCGAGTCGTCGGCCCAAAACTCGCTGATATCCGAAACCGAGGCATCGATGACGCCATCGCGGTAAATATTGTAGCTCGGGATATCGGTGCGAATATCTATATCCTCTCCCAAAGTGCGCATTATCGGGTCACCAGTATCCGACACGCCAACCAACGGACAAGGCTTGGGGTTGCGTTGGCAGAATCGAGCGAAGTCCAGGGCGTGGTTCGCAGGCAAGATCGCCAAATTACCCTGGGTGTAGCCGTTCGCCATATTCGCCGTCGTCCCACGATACGCACCGGAGCGAAAGATGCCTCGCAAGCGTGATGGGGAGGCGGTCGATATATCAAACGGAAAAGGATTATCGGACGCGCCGTCGATCTGTTCCAAGGCCATCATCAAGTTCCTCTAATTTTCTATTAGAGATCAAAACACGACAACCATGCCCGCGTCAAAGACGGAGCCGTCCCTCATGTCATCGCGCGCCGGCGGACTGTCACGAAAATAACCGCGAAGATCGCGCCGAGCAGTGCCACCACGGCAAAGGCGGCGACGACGGCAGCCGGCCCCGGCAAAACGCCAAGCAATGCCAGCAAGATGAGACCGAACAATACATATAAAACGAGTGCCTTCCGCGCCGACGCATAGGTCGCAGCGACGAAATCCAACCCATAGTGCCCGTTCAACGTCCACCCAGTCGTCGACATAGTCGTTGGCAGGCTCAATAGAAGCCCGGCGATAACCGGTCCCATCTCTCCCGCAAAAGTCGCGATGGAAACTATAATAACGCCGGCGACACCGCCTCGGATCAGCAAGTATCGCCACCCGGCTGGCGAGGAGACCGGCAAAACACCGTCCGGCAACCGACGGTTCAGGAGCGTGGCGAAAGCGGCTCCACCGGCGACGCAGAACAACGCGGTCGTCACGCTAAGATCGACCAACCCCACGAGCCACGCGGCGACGATCCACCCCAGCAGACCGAACAGCAAGGCGATGTAGAAGTTTCCGAGACGCGCCGCCTGGACGAAAACCGTCAGATACACCAGCACCGCGCCACCGCCTGCCATGCTGTACAGAACGCCAGTGGTTACGAATTCATTATCAAACGCCAGGGCGACGAAGAACATTCCAGGCGCCGCGTTTACCGGCAATGCGACCAAAACACTTGTCAGAACCGGGCCCGCCACCCGTGCTAAACGACCGACGGCTATGATGATCAAGGCGGTGGCAAAAACTTTCCACGCGACGGACAGGACCGCCAGAAACATCACATCGAAGCTCATCATCCCCGGTGTCCGATGTCACTCACTCAGTGTTCCGCCAGGAAACCAAGCAACACATCGCAGAACTCTGCCCTCGCTTCGCGGCCGGTGGCGACATGAGCTGCCTCTTGCATCCAATGGGCCCGCGAGCCAGGAATCCCACGCTCGACCGGAAGGGTCATTCTAGGCGCAGTTATAAAGTCGAGACCGTTATGCATGACCAAAGTCGGCGCCACGATTTGGTCAAGCCTATCCAATGTGTCGTGGGACAACCCAGCCTCGGTCAGCCGCTGATGAGTATCGATATGTCCGTCCAAGTCCCGCCAAGCCCCCTCAGGACCAAGCAGGCTGTCTTTCTTGGCCGCATAGAAGGTTGGATCAAACCCCTCCATCACGACCATTCGCTGAAAGGCCTCGAACCCCATGCCGCGATGGACGTCCAACCAAAGCGTAAGCTG
>JAPKDN010000663.1 GCA_028822575.1 Alphaproteobacteria bacterium
GCGTCCCGTCAGGTCAGAGAACTGGAATTTCAAGACTATGCTTTTTCGAGCCTATACAGGCGATATTCCATAGCGTTTGCGCCCGCCCATTGCGATCAATTCTCTGGGATGAGGGGCCACCATATGGCGGATTTTATCGCTTGCGGTCTTATGTCGAGCTTTTGAAGCCTGTAGATCCCGCTGACGAAAGTGATTTTGCAACGGGAGACTCAAGGTGATCACAGCGGATCTGACAGGTAAGAAAGCCCGTATTACAGGCGCTTCATCGGGGATTTGGAAAGGCGGCGGCGACGCTGCTGGCGCGATGTGGCGCGACGGTCGCCGTCAATCACCTGTCCGAAGACGAGCGTGGTCCGGCGGTCGTTGATGCCTTGAATGGCGAGGGATGTCAGGCGGTTTCCGCTCCTGGTAATGTTTCGGACCCGCAAAGCGCCGATGACATGGTCGCGGGTGCGACTGATCGGCTGGGTGGCCTTGATATCTTATTGAACAATGCCGGGACCGCCGCCACGGTGGAACCGATCCCCTTCGATGATCTTGATGCGATGACGGAAGAGCTTTGGCAGATGATCATGCACACTAATGTGATTGGGCCTTTCCGTTGTTCGCGCGCTGCGGCGCCGGCGCTGCGCAAGACTAAGGGTGTCATCGTCAACACCGCGTCGATCGCCGGGCTCAGCAGTAACGGCAGTTCCATTGCCTATGCTAATTCCAAGGCGGCGATGGTCAGCCAAACTCGGTGTCTAGCCCGCGCGTTGGCACCGGATATCCGAGTGAACGCGGTGGCACCAGGATTGACCCGAACGGCGTGGACCGATCCTTGGTCCGACGATAGAAAGAGCACGGCGATGGCGAATTCGCTATTACCTCGCATGGTCGAGCCGGAGGATATCGCCAGTGCCATGTTGTTTTTGTGTGTGAGTGGCGCAATCACCGCGCAAACCATTGTCGTCGACTGTGGGCGTCTGGCGTAGTGTCACTATTGATTGGTTCTCAACTGAAGGATTGAAGTGATGAAAGCCTACGAAATTCAAGGCGAAGGCGGCATTGATGCCCTGGCCCTTAGTGAACGTTCGGACCCGCGCCCGGCGCCCGGCGAAGTGTTGGTGCGGATGCGGGCCTCTTCAATCAACTATCGCGATCTGATGATGGTCATGGACCCGGGGCCGCGCGGTATCCCTTATCCTAGGATCCCGAACTCCGATGGAGCGGGCGAAGTGCTTGATGTCGGTGACGGGGTCACCCGGTTCAAGGTGGGCGACAAGGTTTGCGGGACTTTCTTCCAGGGCTGGGTCGATGGCCCGATCACAATGGCGGACATGGGTAAGGCGCTTGGTGGTTCTGCCGAAGGCATGCTGGCGGAGATGCGGGTTCTGCGCGAGGATGGTCTGGTGGCAATGCCCGGCGGATTAAGCTTTGAAGAGGCCGCGACCTTGCCTTGTGCCGCTCTCACCGCTTGGCACAGTCTGGTCGAGGTTGGCGGGGTGAAGGCCGGCGATACGGTCCTCTTATTGGGTACTGGCGGTGTATCGATCGTCGCGCTGCAACTGTGTCAGATATTGGGCGCGCGGGCCGTTATCACCTCTTCCAGTGAGGAGAAGCTTGAGCGGGCCAGGGCGCTCGGTGCCTGGGAGACCGTCAATTACAAGACGACTCCGGATTGGGATCGAGCCGTCCTTGATCTGACGAATAGGCTTGGCGTTGATCATACCGTCGAGGTTGGCGGGGCCGGGACGTTGGAGAAATCGATTACCGCGACCAAGGTCGGAGGCTCGGTCGGCCTGATCGGCGTGCTGACGGGTGGCCAGATCAACCCAACGTTGGTGATGCGGAAATCCATTCGCCTGCAAGGTATCTACGTGGGAAGTCGCCGCATGTTCGAGGACATGAACCGCGCGATCGAACATCACGAGATGCGGCCGGTGATCGACGAGACCTTCGCTTTTGGCGATGCGCGCGCAGCGTATGACGGCATGAGGGCCGCAGGTCATTTCGGTAAGCTGGTCGTTCAAATCTGATGGGCCGAACCGTTTGAGTCAATAAACGCCATATCACGGCCACGTTATTGCCCTCTTTCAATCGGACTATCGGACCCCCATATACTGGAGAGGGGCAGGCGTGATTGATGCGCCCAACCCATTGAGTGGAGTAGCGAGCATGGCCCAGACGACAGCGACAATGCCGGTGATCAGCGCGGAAGGAAACCTGACGCGCTATCTGCAGGATATCCGTAAGTTTCCGATGCTCAAACCCGACGAGGAATACATGCTTGCGCGTAGTTGGCGGGAACACGAGGATTCAGAGGCGGCGCACCGGTTGGTAACCAGCCATCTTCGTCTCGTGGCAAAGATCGCAATGGGGTATCGGGGCTATGGGCTTCCGGTGGCCGAACTAATTTCCGAAGGCAATGTCGGCATGATGCAGGCGGTAAAACGCTTTGACCCGGAACGGGGGTTTCGCCTGGCAACCTATGCCATGTGGTGGATCCGCGCCTCGATCCAAGAATATATCCTGCATTCCTGGTCGCTCGTGAAGATTGGAACGACGGCGGCCCAAAAAAAGTTGTTTTTTAATCTTCGTAAGCTCAAGGGACAGATGAAGGCGATTGAGGAGGGGGACCTGTCGCCCGAAAGGGTTGCCTTGATCGCACAAAAGCTTGATG
>JAPKDN010000664.1 GCA_028822575.1 Alphaproteobacteria bacterium
CGCCCTGAGCAATCGCGAGTGACGGGGGCACAACATCAACGCGGGCCAGAAGGGACGCATAGTCAGTTGGGTCTACCCGATATTCCTGAGCCACCCGGGCGAGCCATGCGGCATTCTCCGTTGATTGGCCTTCGGGCGGCGTCTGTGAGATCGCAATAAGGCGGGCACGGTCCGCACGAATGCCCTCATTCAATCGTAAGGTTTGTGGCAGCAGGATTTGAAGGAAGAGCCGTTTACGCCGCTCTACGTCAACGATACCACCCAAGTCGCTGGGGAGGGCTTGAACGAAGACACGCGGAATATCGCCGAGGAATGGATCGCCGCCCAACTGCTTTGCGAAAACGTCATCGATATCCGCCGCGTGTTGAACGCGGACAAACTGATTGGACGGGATCCCAGTCACGCTGGTCGGCGCGCAGGATGCGCAAAGCCCACGAATTCCCGGCCAGGCGATCAAAATGCCGGCTAACGAGAGGGCGCCGAGGATGCTCGCCAGCCAAATGATGCGTGCCGTGGTCATTATGAATGCCTCTAAGCTGGCGGCCCAAAAAGAAAATCATATTACCCCGACGATCGTCTTATCCGGTCCTGAACGAGAATTTATCCGTACGATGCACCGTGCCGGCACCAAAAATAAGTGCGCGGTTGCAGCGATATGGAACTGCTTCCGATGCGGCGCCGTCCTCGTCAGTGATCGCTTCAAGAATACGCGTCTTTTCCTCCATAGGCTTGGTGAAGAAGTTCGCCGGGCCACGGCGGTTCCAAAACACCAGCCCGCCGTTGTCTTGATCAAGGTTTGCTTCGTCCGGCGTGATCCAGAGATTCATACTCACGGTCGCAGCGTCGGTGTGAAGCGCTAGTCCCGACATATCCGCATAGTACCGGTACGCCCAACAGGCCTGGAACATTTGCTTGCCGAAGATCGTCGGAAACGTTTTCTGGAGGTCTCGGGCAATTTGAAAGATTAATGGAGCGGCAAACCCATTTACCATAGAAGTCCCCAATTCGCCGGAAAAATTGGATTGAAACCAGATCGTTGATCGCGCGCAGAACTGTTGCAAAGCACTCAGTGCGTCGGGCCGCAGAATGTCGTCCACCAAAGCGTACCCGGAAGCATTGGTTCCAAAGTCACGGGCAATAGTGTCTGAATTGAGATCTGGTCGTATGGCGCCATCCGGCAGGGCAGGTGCGGGATCAACGTAGAGGAAGCGATTGCAGTAGCGCGCCGTGGCGCCGACGCCGTGAGTACCGAGATCGACTAACCCTTCAACTTTCGGCCCGAGCGATTCGGCCGTTGCTGCAAGGTCATCTACCACGGTATCTAAGTGCGGTGGAACCAGTCCAGCATCAAGGAGCAGCGTGAGTTGCTGCATGTCGTGCGCAAGCTTGGTTCGGGTCACCTGGCGCAACTGCGCATCGGTGGTGTCGTGTCCAGCGGGTGTGCGATCCCGCCTCACGCCATTGATCAATAGTTCTGTTGCGCCATCGAGATCGTCTTGTTCGATCAGAACGAGGGCAAGTTGTTTGCGTGCAATAGGGTCTTGGGGACCGATGGTCACCGCCAACTCAAGGCATTCCCGTGCACTACCAAGGTTGCCCTTCCAATAAAGTGCGGCACCCAAGTTTCGATGAGCCTTGGCAAGCTGTGGCGCCACCTCAATTGCCCGCCGGCACCATTCCTCAGCAGCGTCCCATTCGTTCATTTCGACAAATGCGGCGCCGAGGTTTGCCATCGCCTCCGCGTAGACCGGGCGCAACTCAATGGCCCGCTGGTAGGCGATCACAGATTCTGAGTACCGCATCGCTGATTTGAAGCAATTGCCCAGGTTGTTGTGAATCTGGGCAACCTCGGGCGCTAGTTTGGCGGCCTCCGATAGGGCGGCGGCGGCACCCGGAAAGTCGCCAGATTGGCGCAGCGCGACGCCTAGGTTGTTATGGGCGGCTGCGAGCGCCGGGCCCAATTCAACTGCCTTGCGCCCAGTCGTAACGGCCTCGTCTGTTTTGCCGGATTGGCGCAATAAGTTGCATAGGTCGGTCCAGATCGCTGCGTCCGAAGATTCGATCTGAGTCGCCCGCTTCAGGGCACGGACACCCTCGTCAAGTTTGCCTAGCCTAGTGGCGCTCAATCCCGATATATGCCACAGCGGTGCGTAGCGTTTATGCCGTCTCAGCGCATTTCGGCTAGCGTCATAGGCGGCCTGCGTGTCGTTGGCTTGAAATAGCCGAACGACGCCTGCCGTGACTTTGGCCGGATCGTGCCGTTTGTCCTGTTTTGGTGATGATCCCACGCTGAGCCCCTCGTTTAAGGTCTATTCTAGCCGACACGGCCTGAATTCGACGAAGAAAGCGGGTGGTGGGCGCGGAGGGCATCGAACCAATGAGCCCTAAGGTGTGATTGTAGGGCTGACAGCAACTCTGAACACTCGAGCAACGCTTTCCGCAGAAATCCGGACTGCCTGCTTACGCTGCCAACAGTATGATCTGCCCCCTTCTGAGTGATCCAAAATAATAAAGATTTTGGGCCACTCAGAAGGGAATCGATCACCCAAGGACCGAGCACGGTTGGGGCTGTGGCGCTGATGGGCACGCTCGGTGAGCAAGGTCATGGACGTTGTCTATGAAGGGCTACAGCGACGTGTTAAGTCCACATGCTGACAA
>JAPKDN010000665.1 GCA_028822575.1 Alphaproteobacteria bacterium
CAGCCGTTGATCGAGATCGTGCGGGATACGGTTGGGCGTCATGACACGTTCGGGCTCGCCTGCACCGCCCGGTACTACGAAGACATGGGGTATCCAGGGCATCTGAACTGCTCGGAAAACATGAACATCGCCGCCGATCCCTTCGGCATCACGCCGCGCGGTGGTTGGCCGGCTATCAACTTTTTCTTCAATACCAATCTCGACGCGACCAACGCGATCACCATGGACGACCCATGGTCTCGCCCAGGTGACTATGTCCTGCTTCGGGCGATGACGGATTTGGTTTGTATCGGAACCGCCTGCCCGTGCGATATCGATCCGGCGAATGGCTGGAACCCGACGGACATCCAAGTCCGGACTTACTCCGGCGAACAGGAATTCTCAAAAGCGGTGGCCTATCGAATGACAACGGACAGCGAACCGGCCTTGACCAAGAAATCCGGATTTCACAGTAGTTTTGCCAAGTACAGCCAGAATTTCACTGAGTATAACGGCTATTGGCTGCCGGCGAACTTCCCCAACCACGGAGCGATCGCCGAATATTGGGCATGCCGCGAGGCCGCGGTGGTCATGGATCTTAGCCCGCTTCGTAAATTCGAGGTGCTCGGTCCCGACGCAGAGGCCTTGATGCAGCTATGCGTTACCCGAAACATGTGCAAACTCTCGGTCGGCCAGGTGGTCTATACCGCCGTCTGCTATGAGCATGGCGGGATGATCGACGATGGCACGGTGTTCCGGCTTGGCGACAACAACTTCCGCTGGATCGGCGGCAACGACACATCCGGTCTCTGGATGCGCGAGCAAGCCGAGGCTCATGACATGGATGTCTGGGTCAAATCCTCGACCGACCAGCTGCACAACATCGCGGTCCAAGGACCCAAAAGCCGGGAAATTCTGAAGGATGTGATTTGGACACCGCCGACACAGGCGTCGATCCAATCCCTGGAATGGTTCCGCTTTTCAATTGGCCGGATCGGTGACTTTCACGGCCCAGCCGTCGTGGTGTCCCGCACCGGCTATACCGGTGAGCTGGGTTTTGAGATCTTCTGCCATCCACGCGATGGCGAAGCGGTGTTCGACGCGGTTTGGAAAGCCGGTGAGCCGCATGGGCTGGTCCCGTTTGGTCTGGAAGCACTGGATCTGGTTCGCATCGAGGCGGGATTGGTTTTCGCCGGTTACGAATTCTCCGATCAGACCGATCCTTTCGAGGCGGGTATCGGATTCACCGTGCCCTTGAAGTCAAAGGAGGATGATTTCATTGGCCGTGAAGCGCTTATACGCCGCAAGGAGTCACCGGCGCGAAAATTGGTCGGACTAGACGTCAGCGGCAATCTCGTGCCATCCAACGGTGATTGCGTGAGGATCGGCCGAGCTCAGGTCGGCGAGGTTACCTCGGCTATGCGTTCTCCCATTCTCGGCAAGACCATCGCGCTGTGCCGCATGGATATCGCGCATGCCTCTCCAGGCACCGAGGTCGAGGTCGGTCAGCTCGATGGCCACCAAAAACGCATCCCGGCGACCGTCGTGCCGTTTCCACATTTCGATCCGAAGAAAGAGCGTGTCCGGGTCTAGTCGTTGGTGATTCAACCGGAATAAGCAACTAGGCCTTGGGCGGCCATTCTGGCCGGAGTTCTGCTGACCGTGCTGCTTGGGTCGGTCCATGCCTTCAGCATATTGATCGATCCCCTGGAAACGCTTTACGGCGCCCCGAGGCATCAGATTAGTTTGTTCTACTCAGGCGCTCTGGTTTTTCTAACCGTTTCGGTATTGATCAGCGGTTGGCTATTTCGCTGGTTTCCGGCCTGGGTTCTTGGCGGCGCCAGCCTGCTTGGTGCCACGGCGGGATTGGCGGTCATGGCGATGGCGGGGGACATGCGGATCGCTTGGCTTGGCTATGCCGTACTATTCGGCGGCGCCAATGGCGTTGGATATGCCACCGCCTTGCATCTCGCCCGCTGTGCGTTTCCGGCACGAAAAGGTACGTTCATGGGCCTGGTCACGGCGACCTACGCCATGGGCGCCACGGGTTTTGGTTATTTGTTCGCGGCCTGGATCGAGGAAACGGTGGTCCTGGAAGTTTTCGCCTTGATGGCGTTCGTCGCGGCCGTGGCGACCGTCCCAACGGTTCTCGCGATACGGAGCTCCGGCGTTCACGTCGAGACTAGCGGGCCGACCGAGGGAAGTCGGCCGATGGTCGGTCTGGATACGATGCGTATATTTCTCTATTGGCTGGCTTATGGCGGTGCCGTGATGGCGGGATTGCTGACGCTTGGCCACGCGGCGGAGATCGCGTCGGTGGGGAGTGGAGACCCCGCGATCAAGAAAACCGCCATTGCGATAATAGCGGCCGCCAACGCGCTGGGTGGTATTCTAGCGGGATTGGTCGCGGATCGCCTCGCCATACGCGTACAACTGATTGGGCTACCGCTGCTCTCTATCGCCGGATTGTTGATTCTGTCCGGCTTCGGTAGTCAGCCCGCGCTCTTGCTTGGACTGGCTATTGTTGGCGGGGCTTATGGCGCGATCATCGTCGCCTATCCCGTGGCAATTGTCGAAGGGTTCGGCGGGGCACGGTCCGCGACAGTGTATGGTCGGGTTTTCACCGCGTGGGGCGTCGCCGGGCTGTCTGGTCCCTGGCTCGCGGGGCTGCTGTTCG
>JAPKDN010000666.1 GCA_028822575.1 Alphaproteobacteria bacterium
TCGGTGACGATCTCCAGCAGGTGCTCGGTGATATTGATGATGTTGGGGCATACTTCCCAATTTACTAGGGTCGTAACCGTTCGGAGGTGTCGAGGGTTTCCAAGAGGCCGGAGCACCTCATGATGTTGTTAAGCGGCGTTCGATATTCATGGCTAATCTTGTCGAGGAAATTAGATCCTCCTATTTTGATTTTTCCAACCTCGCGCGTGGCATCTATAAGTCGCTGCTAGGTCAGATTTTAGGCGTTAATATTAAGGCGACCCAACTGAATCATACGTCGGGACAGGCAGTTGACCATTCGGACGCGATGTTCCGCCTCGATATAGAGTGCCGTCCGGGCGCCAGCCCCGAACACCGGAGGTGTTTGGGGTCTCTCCATAGGCCGTCGGTATATGGTAATCGCTTTCTATGCGTTCCTGATCGCCCTGGGCGTACATGTCGAAGATCGAACTAAAAGGCAGGAATTTCTCTGAATTCTCGACGCCCAGCATGGGTCCGAGCGCGTGATTCGCTAATACGGGACGCGGAGCGGTGTGCAAGTAAATGCCTTTAAGGGATCCGTCGATTAATGCTTTTAATCGCGCGCCGGTCTCAGCTAATTCGTCGGTTTGGCCGTCAACCCGTTCCTCGAGTTCTACCTTAGTCCTCAACAATTTATTGCGTGTCATCGGCAGAGAATTAGACCTCGCTTACATCCAGTAAGCTTGCGTGGTGCTACCGATCGACAACTCCGTCAACGGGTCTTCGGCGACCTTACCGCCATCGTACATATACTTCTCCGAGCTATTAAAATGATTTGGCAATCGCGAGAATATAGGAGTGCCGTTTTCCAGGGCTTAATTAAAGACCTTCACGCGTCTTTCTGGACGGGACTTCTGATGATCCCTGGTTGCCTCAATACCAAGGCGCTGGTCTAATCACGGTCGAATTGCCAAATGATGAGGGAGGGTCGGATGCCAAAAATCACTACGGACGATGGTGTGACGCTAGCTTACGAGGAAGCTGGCGCCGGGACGCCAGTCATCTTCGTGCATGAGTTCGCGGGTGACGCCCGAAGTTGGGAGCCGCAGATGCGCCATTTCTCTAGGCGTTATCGGGCTATAGCCTACAATGCCCGCGGTTATTCTCCTTCCGACGTGCCGACCGATCCGGCGATGTATTCCCAAAAACGCGCCTGTGACGATATCAGAGCGGTGATGGATGGCTTGGAGATCGATGTCGCCCATGTCGTTGGGCTTTCGATGGGTGGATTTGCGACTCTGCATTTCGGCTTCGATTATCCGGACCGAGCCTTATCATTGGTCGTTGGCGGCTGTGGTTATGGAGCTGAGCCGGATAAACGTGAGCAGTTTCAGAAGGAGACGACGGCCACGGTCGAAAAGATTCGCCGCGAAACGATGGCAGTAGCCGGCGTCGCCTATGCCAGCGGGCCGACGCGCGTGCAGTACGAGAACAAGGATACTCGTGGTTGGAAGGAATTTGAAACCCAGTTGCGAGACCATTCGACAGAAGGATCGGCCAATACGATGATGGGCGTTCAGCGTCTGCGACCGTCGCTGTACGACCTCGAGGATAAAATGCGCGCTTTGACCGTGCCGACCATGATCATCAACGGTGACGAGGACGAACCTTGTCTAGACCCGGGCCTGTTCATGAAGCGGACGATCGCATCAAGCTCGATGGTCACGCTGCCAAGGACCGGGCACACCATTAATCTCGAGGAGCCGGCAATGTTCAACTGGTTCATCGATGATTTTCTGCATCAGGTCGAGAGTGGGAACTGGCTTCTTAGGGATCCACGTTCGCAATCTGGTGGTATTCTCGGCGACACTGGCAAGGAGAGTTGAGTGATGCGTTTAGCGGGACGGAAGGCTTTCATTACGGGAGCGGCCAAGGGTATCGGGCTAGCTGTGGCCAAGGCGTTTGCGGCAGAGGGCGCGGATGTGGCGCTTGCGGACATGACTGGCGATAGCGCGCGAGCCGAGGCGGCGGCGATCGCTGAGTTGACCGGTGTAAAGGCCGTCGGGCTTGAAGTGGACGTGGCGAATAGCGCTTCTCTTAAGGCGGCGGTTGAAGAGGCCTCGGCGGCCTTCAGCGGCCTTGATACGCTCGCGTGCATGGCTGCTACATTGACGGCGCGCCAGGACGTGGTCGACCTATCCGAAGAGGATTGGGACCGAACGATGCGCGTTAACATCAACGGTTCTTTTCTAGCCTGTAAGCACACTATTCCGCACATGCGCGCAGCTGGGCGAGGATCGATCATCCTCACGGCGTCGCAAATGGGTCAGGTCGCTTGGCCTGGGTCCACCGCCTATTGCACGACCAAGGGAGCGATCCTGCAATTGGTCAAGGGGGTCGCGCTGGACCATCGCGAAGAGAATATTCGATGTAACGCCGTCTCGCCTGGTGGGGTCGCGACTGACCGGTTGTTGGCCCGTTGGGGAGACTTGGAGACGGCCGAGAAAGAGTGGGGACCGAAACACGCTCTCGGTCGACTTGGCCAACCGCATGAAATAGCCAGTGGCGCAGTGTTCCTCGCCAGCGATGAATCCAGTTTTATGACTGGCGCCGACTTGTTGCTCGATGGTGGCTATACGGCTTGGTAAAGGAGAAATGAAGATGACTGATCTGACAATCCTGGAGATTCGCCG
>JAPKDN010000667.1 GCA_028822575.1 Alphaproteobacteria bacterium
CTTGATGAGGCCAATCTTCCCGGTAATTCGGAGGAATAGGAATGGGCGGCCGAGGTGATCAACTGGCTACTGGACGCGCTCAAGGGCACGCCGTTGGTTCATCTCTGCTTCGGCAATTCTGGCGGCCAGCGTATCCAGTCCGGTGGCTGGGACGGTCTGATGAACTATCCTAACAGTCTTCACGTCGCCCATATCGTAATAGAATGCCGTAACTGGCCAGGGGATGGACTGGCTGTGTTCCGAGACCTTTGGCTGGAGATCGGCATAGGGTTGGGTGTGGTGGACGTTAAGGTGACAGAGGTTGAAAGCGCCGAACAGATTGCTCAAGATCTGGAGTGGGCCGCGACCATGCTTGGCGATGGACGAGTGACGCATATCTACCCAGATTTTGGTTTTTGGATGCCCAAGCGGCTGATCGCAGACGCCAATATACGGGCATTGGCGGCCGGGTGTGATTTTTTTGAAGGACGGTAGGTCTAAACCGGATTGCCCGACAAGCTAGGGATAGAGGCCGCGAGCACAACCTTGTGCACTCCTCCTCGTCGCAACCGCGAGGCAGGGAGCCTGACATGTCCAAGATAAATTCTTAACGATCCCAACCGAGACTGTCTGTGCCTACCAAGCTGGCGGCCTCTATCCTAATGGCCATGCGTCAGCGCGGCATATCTCCGACGGTGATGGCACGCCCTGTCGGCATTGTCTGAAGACATCGCTGGAGAGCCCTATCTGATCCTGACGCAGAGGCCATTCTGCGCGCCGTAACTCTGCCGCGCAGCGGCCGGTCTTCCTGCATGTGGCGTCGTGCCAGGCCTATGCCGTGCCCACCGAGATCCCGGCGATGCTGTTGGAGTTCGAAACCATGACCGTCCGTTATTATTTTGAGGATGATAGAATTAAATACAAAATCGGCCAAGTGGTTGAGACACCACGGCTGGCCGATAAGACGGTGGAATGGATGAAACTTGATGGCGTTGTCTATCTCCATATCCGCTCGGCGCAAAACAATTGTTATCAGTGCCGCGTCGAGCGCGACCAATACTTCTGCTAAAAACCCCGCTGGATTGGTGCGCGTATTTGGGATGGGCATCCGGCGAGATACGGTCCGCCTCGAGGCTTGGATCCAAGTTTGCCTGAAACCGCTCGTTTAACCTCTCCTTTTCTCGACGCGCTAATCAGCGGAACACTGGCGGTGCCGGCGATTGTTGCCGGTATTATTCAGGCCTTGGTGAGCGCGATTGAAGCTTATTTTGTCGGGCGCCTTGGGACGGTTCTGCTTGCGGCCATGGCGGCCTTGAATGAGTAGATATCGGGCAACGGGTCTTACCTACGCGAAATGCTGGAGCAACCAGTCGGCGCATTCGCGAGGCTTTTCCTCAATGAGATAGTGGCCGGCATCAATCGGCCCGCCCCGGAGTGTGCCACCGGCATAATTCTTCCAGAGAGCCAGCACATCGCCATAGACCTTGCCGGTGTGGCTGTCCTGGCCCCAGATCGCCAATAGCGGACATTTTACCCGGTTGTTAGTTTCGAAGTCGGCAGTGTCGATCTTCAGGTCAGACGTGGCGCAGGCTCGGTAATCCTCGCAGGAGCCGCGGATCGTCTTCCAGTTGAAGCAACGCACATACTCAGCGAAGGCCTCGGGCGCGAAAGGGGTGAGTCCCTTACCAGGCTTGGAGATCTTTTTCTCCATGTAATATTCTGGCGGTACCCCGGCCATCATTCGCTCTGGCATGTCATAAGGCTGGATCATGAACACCCAATGCCACGATGAATCCGCCCAACTCGCCGACGCGTTGGTCCAAATATGGTGGCTCGGCAGGATGTCTATGACGGCGGCCTTCAGAATTTTTTCTGGGTGATCCAACGCCATGCGATGCGTGGTCCGGGCGCCGCGATCATGGCCGGCGACGTAAAATTTCTCGTGGCCCAGCTCCGCCATCACGTCGACCAGGTCTTGGGCCATGGCGCGGAAAGAGTAATTGATGCTCTCCGGCCCGCCGTCCTCGGGACCGACCGAGTCGCCATAGCCCCGCAAATCCACGCAATAGAGATGGAACTTGTCCTGGAGCATCGGCGCCATCTTGTGCCAGGACACATGGGTCAACGGATTGCCATGTATCAACAACAACGGTGGCCCGTCACCGCCATGTTCCAGATGGATCTTGGCTGAGCCGTAGCCGCGGTCTGGGGTGGTGATATCTAGGGTCTCGAATCCCTGGAACATGGGAAGATCTCCGTATTTTTAAACGTGGCGCTGGTCGCGTGGTAGGAAGGTTATGTCAGCCGATGTCGTGCTGCGCCATGAAATTGGCGTTGAGCCGGCTCGCCAGATCTGGGTCAGCCAGCAGCCCCGCTTTATCGGTGAGCCAGAAAATCTCCGCCAAGTGTAACGCCGAGCGGGCGCTCTGTTGGCCGCTGACCAGGGTAAAATGATTCTGGTGCCCGTTCAGTTTAGCCATGAAGACCACGCCCGTCTTATAGAACCGAATGGGCACCTTGAAGATATGACGTGACAGCGGCGCCGTAGGCGCCAGGATCGATCGAAAGAGGTGCTGATTGGTGCCAATTTGTCCGGTGACGCTGTTCATGATGATGCCAGGCGCTGTTCCGCCATTGACTACTCCGGGTCCATGGATGCTGCGAAAATGCGTCGC
>JAPKDN010000668.1 GCA_028822575.1 Alphaproteobacteria bacterium
GGCCTCGGCCAACAATTCATTGGTGCCGAGCGACGAGCCCTTGCTGTGCACGTGTGCGCGCAGCCAGGCCAGCAACGGCGTGAAGTCGCCTTCACCAATCCCGCGCATCACGCCGGCGTCGGCATCGCATGCCGCACCAAATAGCTGTGCCGCTGCCAGCGCGCCCAGCGTGTAGGTCGGGAAATAACCGAAGTCGCCGCCATACCAGTGGATATCCTGCATGCAGCCATCCTTGTCGTCTGTTACCTCGATGCCCAACAAATCGCGCATCCGGTCGTGCCAAGCGCCCGGCAGATCCGCCACGGTCAGATCGCCCGCCACCATCGCCGTCTCAATGTCGTAGCGCAGCAAGATATGGGCAGGGTAGGTCACCTCGTCGGCCTCTACGCGAATGGGGGCACGTTCAACCTGGTGGTACAGCCGCAGCAGATTGGCGGTCTCCCACGCTGGTCCTTCGCCGCTGAATGTCTCGCGCATGATCGGCGCGGCAAAGCCGACGAAGGCCGGGCTGCGGCAGGCCTGCATTTCCATCAGCAGGGACTGCGATTCGTGGATCGTCATCCCGCGCGCAACGCCCACGGGTTGCCAGCGCCAGTCCGCTGGCAACCCGTGCTCGTAAAGCGCATGGCCTGTTTCGTGGATCACGCCCATGAGCGACTCCGTAAAGGCATCGTCCTTGTACCGCGTGGTGATCCGCACATCGTCGGGCACCCCGGCCGTGAACGGATGATGGCTCACATCAAGGCGGCCAAAATCTGTATCGAACCCGATCGCCGCCATGATGCGCTCGCCTAGCGCGCGCTGCGCCGCCACCGTGATGTCGCCGGTCACAGGCAATAAGGCCGGACCCGCCGCTTGTCGCTCGATCACCCGGCCGATCAAGTCGGGCAAGAACCCGCGGAGTTCGTCAAAGATGCTGTCGATCTCAACCTGCCGCATCCCGGGGTCATAGGCATCAAGCAGCGCGTCATAGGGTCCAAGACCCAACGCCGCAGCCTTGGCCTGCGCCTTCTGTCGCACCAGCGCCACGACCGTCTCGAGCGCTGGCACCACAGCGGCAAAGTCATTCCGCCCCCGCGCCTCACGCCAGATCAACTCGCAGTTCGAATTCGCGTGACTGAGGGCGGTCACAAGATCGCCTGGGAGGGCCGTCGCATGGCGCCACAACCGCTGCATCTCATTAAGGTTGGCGCGTTGCCAGGGCGATAAATCCTCTGCCGTCTCGGCCGCCTCGCCAAGAAGATCGACCATCTCCGGCGCGGTCATCAGGTCGTGTTCCAGCAAAGAAAGTTCGGCTAATTGATCCGAGCGCGCCGTGGCACCACCCGGCGGCATCATCACCGCCCGATCCCAGTGCAACACTTGGCCGACGCCGTCCAACACTCCAAGGCGGCGAAACCGGGATTCAAGGTTTTGATAAGCGCTCATTGGGCGCGAACTCTTCCGCACCGAGCCGCGTCTCGCCTAGTCCGAATCAGATTGGTGTTCGCGCATGCTCTTGCGGTTCCAACCGATGTAGACCGCTACCAAAGTTAGGGCCAGCAGGTACCAGGTAATCGCGTACTGAAGGTGGTCGTTGGGAATATTGAGCCGGGTTTGTGCCCCCAATGGAAAGCCGCCTTCATTGGGTGTCGCATCGGCGTCGATCACGACGGGCTGAAGGTCGCGCCCAACAGCGGTACCCATTGCTGCGTAATCAACGGACAACCAGAAACTGGTCGCCGGATCATTGTCGGGGGTAAAGGAGTTGCGCCCCGCGCCGGGGGTCACCAGACCCACAACGCTGACGGTACCCTCGACCTGTGCGGCGGCCCGTCTCGCCGGATCACGCCGTTCGTCGGGGACCCAGCCACGATTGACCAACACGGTCGGGCCCGCGTCACGAACAAACGGTGTCAGGACGTGACTGCCCACATTGCCGCGTTGCGAGCGCGCGGCGAGGAAGATCTCTTGGTCGTGCAAAAAACGTCCGGTCAGCTTCACCGGCGCCCACATTACGGCAAGCAGATCGCCATCGTCGGTTGGCAGCACGATGGGCGGCGCTTCCAACTGGGCGGTGCGCTCGGCGATCAGATCGGTTTTCCAGTCGAGTCGCACCATCTGCCAGCTCCCCAGGCCCAACAACAGCACGACGCCAATGATCGCCGCGATCGTCGAACCCACGGTGGGACGAAACTCGTTCCACGGGATCGGTGCGCCGGTTGGCTCTCTAGAACTCATTGCAAATCCGGTCGGCGGTCATAATTAATCGCATAAAACAGCGCCTTAAGCGGCCGCAGCAGGCCGAGTGATAGAACTAATATCAGTGGGATCCATAACAAGGCATGAAGCCAAAACGGCGGTTGGTACGAGACTTCAACGATCAACGCCAACGCCACCACTAGCCCCCCCACGATAAGGGCGACGAACACCGCGGGACCATCACCGGTATCACGGGACTTGAGTCCCAGCCCACAATGACCGCACGTCTCAGCGACCTGAAGGAAACCGGCAAACAACTTGCCGACACCGCAGCATGGGCATCGACCCATGAGGCCAGCCTTGAGCGAGGAAACAGGCGGCGTGTCGCCGTTCTCCGTCATCCCGATGCCAAGAGTTAGCCGTGCAGGACGTCGCCCGCACCCCACCAATAGATGGAGACAAACAGGAAGAT
>JAPKDN010000669.1 GCA_028822575.1 Alphaproteobacteria bacterium
CTTACAAAAAATTATTCGGCCAGATCATCGTGCGCCACATATGCGCCGTCGGGCTGGTGTCGAAACCAAGCCCCTCTTCGGGCTGGCGGAACTCCCGCGCGATGACGCCCTCGAACTCCTCGATTTCGACCTTTTTGTCTGGATCGAACGCGTAGAGATCGTTCACCACCACCTGCATCGCCGTGTCGTACCATTCATGGGATTGGCAGTATTCCCACTCCTTGAGGATATAGGCTGGCGGCGTGTAATCCTTGCCAAAGCTGCGCATGTACAGCTCCGGATACTCATAGTCGTAATCCGGATTGGGCCGGAACCGGAGCCCCTGGTGGTGTTTGATCGCCCAGCTCACCTCTGGGTCCACATAGGGCGCCAACAGCTGGGCCGCCCAATGGCCATGATCGTTGCGAATCAACCCGACCACCGATATATCGTGTAGCAGGCAAGCCAAAACCGCCTTGTCGTTTAGTCCTCTATCCATCGCCAGCTTGGCGCTTTGCATCAAGTGATTGCCGCCGAAAGCGTCACACATTATCCGGTTTTTGAAGAAGTCGATCAGGGTCGGCTTCTCCGGCATCTTCGGCAACCTTGGGTCATCCCCCATCAGCCAACGCCCCTTGACTGGCTTCATCGACCCCGAGGCATAATTCCCAACCCGGCCGATCGGTGGCTTCATGATCTGGATGTCCAACAGCTCCATCATCGCCATTTCCAGCACGTCGATCTTCTCGTCCATGTCCATGCCGTCACGCACACGGGCCTCGGCGAGCGTTTTGGCCTCGGCGTACAGGGTTTTGCGGTCCATCTGTCTCTCCAACGGGTTGCAGCGCGAGCTTAGCTGGAATCTCGCGGGTGTACATGGATGCAGGTGAGGAGAAAACAAATAGAGCGGGAGTAGACTAAAATCACGGACCCGTGCACACTTTCTCTCCCGGATCAGGCACGTTCGCACGACCATCAACCGACCTCACCATCGTGGAGTGCATCATGGATTGCATTCAGCCTCTTACCGATTCGACTGACCTGCTTGGGGATGCTGGCACGCTGCGAGCGCGCGCCTATGCCGACGGATATCTGTTCCTCCCTGGTCTGTTACCGCGCCAGGAGATCCAATCGATCCGGGCCGAGCTTCTGGAGATCCTGGTCGATGCCGGCTGGATCGACATATCAGCCCCACGCGAGGCCGCGATCGCCAATCTCGACAGTTTTTGTGCCGAGCCCGACCCCAAATTTGTCGAGGTATTTTACCGCCAGCTTCAACTGCGTACGATAAACGCGCTGGCCCACCATCCGGCCCTGGTCGGATTGTTCGAGCAGGTCCTGGACGCCGAGGTGTTCGTGCATCCGCGCCTGATCATGCGCAACATGTTCCCAAAAAAGACCACCTTCACCACCCCCGCGCATCAGGACCACCCGTTGGTGCAGGGCCCGCGCGACCATTGGGCAGCCTGGATACCGTTCTGTGATTGCACCGCCGACATGGGCGGCTACACCCTGGCGCCCGGCACCCATGGCGGGGACTGGTACGAAACCGAGCCGGCTTTGGGGATCGGTCAGATGGAGATCGTCGACCTGCCCAACCACTGGGTGCAAGGCCCAACCCGGATGGGTGACGTGATCATCCATCACACCATGCTGGTGCATCGGGGCGTGCCGAACCGTTCCGACGTGATGCGGCTCTCTGTCGACTACCGCTATCAACGTCTTCGCGACCCGGTTGTCGACCGGGCCCTGATGCCAAGCCTGCAAATGACCGATTGGGAGCATCTCTACCAGGGATGGGGCGACGACGCCTTCAAGTATTACTGGAAGGACCTGGACCTGGAAATCGAACCCTTCGACCTCACCCCCTTCGACGACCGCGACACGAAGGCCATCACCATGGGCCATGCTAAGGACGACCGCGCGAGAAGTGCCCTGGTCGGCGTGATCCACCGGCACCGGGACGAGGCGATGCGAGAGAAGGCGCGGGTGGCGCTGGCAGTTTTGGATGGGGGATGATTGGGGGAGTGCTATCCGAGATAGACTTTCCGCCGTCGTGCCAAACTTGTTTAGGTGCGCTTGCCCATGACGGTCATGTCGCGGGCGGCGGGTTTAATTTGATCGACTATGTTTCGGGCGGCGAACCAATGGCTTGGAGCCCTTGGAGAAGTTCAATGATGCTGGGTTGAGAATAATTTATTCTTCATCTGCCCAAAGACCGCCACCCCGCGCTTGACGCGAGGCCGAGGCCTGAGGTTTGGGCGAGTGACGGGTAATATAGCGTTTTCAATAGAATGCCGCTGTGCTCCACCAACTATCACGATCAACGGACTCAGGCTTTGGCCCCGCGTTAAGCGCGGGGTGACGGTTTATGGGAGGTAGAATTAGAGGCATCACTTTTCATATTCCACGAGTTTAAACAACGGGAAGGACTCTTCCTGTCAATGCGTTGAAGTGGTCCATGCAAACAAGTTAGGTGCGACCAGAGGAGATAAAACCCGATGAACCTCCAGACGCGTCGCCTTCGATGCTAAACACCAGGACGTTGGTGAACTCGTTTGTTGGGTTAGCGACGACTGAACAAAGGTTCGTGAGAGTCCGTCTTGGCTCCGCGGAGATAACGCTATCGGCCGAGAACGACCCTGAAAGATATGAGCCGCGACCGCCAGCC